>CAKUKT010000029.1 GCA_934663655.1 uncultured Victivallaceae bacterium | reverse complement strand
CCTCAATGCCGAGCCCGAGCAGGATCGCAAAGGCGCCGACGATGAAGGTCGCCCAGCGCGACACGGAGACCTCCTGCGAAGGCGTCAGATGACGGTTGATGAACTTCGAGTGGAATTCCTTGAGCCACACCGTCGCCATTGAATTGATTCCCGAATCGAGCGTACTCATAATCGCCGCCAGCATCGCCGCCATGAAAATTCCCGGAATCGGCGCCGGCATTTCGGTGGCGACAAAGCGGAAGAGCGCGATGTCACCACCCTGACTGGAGACGATGGGATCGGGATTTTTGCTGTAGTAGGTGTAAATTGCAAAACCGATGACATAGAGGATCGACACCGAGAGCAGTCCGAGCATCGAGGAGATGCTCTGCGACCGCAAACCGGCCCGCCAGCCCTTGGTGGAGAGGATGCGCTGCACGTTGATCTGATCGGAAGAGATGCCGTTGAGCGGACTGATCAACGCACTCCACAACATCAGCCAGAAACAGAGCCGGACGTAGGGAGTAAGTTCGTAGAACTCCTTCGTCGCGTACTGCGGCGCCAGGTGACCGGTTTCGTGGGAATAGATGATCGCGCCGAGCAACCCGCCGTCGATCTTGCTGTTGAGCACCACCAGCAGCATGAAAAAGCCGCCGTACAACACGAAGAATTGAATCACATCGGTCCATACCACCGCCTTCATGCCGCCGAGCACGGTATAGAGGACGCCGACAACCCCGACCAGCAGGATGGTCAGCCAGGAGGGCCAGCCGTAACCACCCTCGAAAATCTTGCTGGTGGTATAGAGCACCATTCCGAGATACATCACGCGGACGTAGAAGGCGCTGATGGCGACAATGCCCCGCACATAGGGATCATAACGGCGTTCGAGATATTCGTAGGGAGTGAAACTGCCGAGCTTGAAGTAGAAACGGGCGAAGAGCAGATATGCCGGAATCTGCAGCGACAGCGAAAGCCAGCTCAATGAAAAGAGCGTCCAGCTGAAATTGAAGATCTCACCCGGAATCTGTACGATCGAAATCGAACTCATCAGCGACATCATCATCGAAATGCCGATGGCGACCGAGTTCATGTTTCGTCCGCCGAGAAGATAGTTCTCCGTAGTCTCCTTCTTATTCGTAAAAAAGAAACCGACGCCGATCACCACCAGCATGTAGACGGCGATGATGCTGTAATCCATTATGTGCACTGCTGTTCTCCTGTTGGTCGGAAATCAATTGAACCGGTAAAAAAACCTCCCGCTTTCCGGCGGCGGGATGATTAACGGGAAAGCGGCAGAGCGGTGACCGGCCGCTCCGCCGTTCCGATTACGGCCGCCAGATGGCGACTTCGATGAAGGGTTTTCCCGAGTTGGTGTGATGGTAGTAAACGGTCGCGACCCGGCCGGGTTCGATCTCCACCGACATCGGGTAGCCGAGATCGGTGTCAATGCCGTTCCGGCGCAGAATCATCTCTTCACCCCAGTTCCGGCCGCCGTCTTCACTCACCCGGGCCCGGACGCCGTAGGGGGCGCTGCGGTAACCGTAGGTGAGCAACACCCGGCCGTCGGAGAGTTCCAGCAGGTGCGGCGGCAAGCCGAAAAATTCCGTCTTGACCGCCTCCCAGCTCTTGCCGTCGTCAACCGAACGTGTAATCACCAGCAGATGATCGGAATCATCCCGGATGGCACCGAGCAATGTTCCATCGCGCAGCGCCACCAGATGGGGTTCGTTGATTTTCGCCGAGGCGGGGGAATCATAGGCGGAACCGATTTTCTCCCAGTTCCGCGCATCGGCGCTGCCCCGGTAGACATTGATCCGCCGGATCCCATCGGCCCCGGTCTGGGCGATCGGATGATAAAAACTGCCCGCCTTGATCGCCGGACCATGGGGAGTGAATGCCGGCACCTCCACCGGTTCGCTCCAGCTCTTTCCGGCGTCATCGCTGAAACGATAGGTGTAGCCGGAATCCAGATTGTCACCGCTCCTGACGGCATAGGCGGCGGCCGGATATTTACCCTGGTAAGTCGGGTGGTTCGCCCAGATGCCGTGGCGGAAGTTGGTCAGCAGCAGCCGTCCATCCTCCAGCTGACGGATCGAGGGATCCCGATCGTCGGTCATGGTATCGACGACCACCTGCGGCACCGACCAGTTGACCCCGTCGTAAGAGTAGCTGATAGCGATGCGTCCGTAGGGGCAGACATGTGCCTCCCCCTCCCGGAACACCACCGCCAGACGGCCGTCGGCGAGTTTGGCAATACCCGGAAACGCACAGTGGCGGCCGGGAGTCGAAGTTACGGTGGAGTATTTGACCTCTTCGCCATTGATCACGGTGGGTTTGGAGAGATCCTCCCGCCAGCAGCGGGGATCCCCGGAATAGGGGGTGGTGACTTCGAGGTTGCGCAACCGGCCGGCGAACCCCCGGTTGCCGACGGTGAGGGTCGGTGCGCCGAGAATCAGCGCGGTATCGGAAGCGTCGGGCAACAGTCCGGGCAGCGAGGCGGTGAATAATTTTCCCCCGTCAATCGAAACGCCGATCTGCTGATTTTCGGCGTCGTAGATGAGCTCGGCGCGCCGCCATTCACCGGGTTTGAGCCCACACGGTGCCGGCGCCTGAACGAACTTGCTGCCGCCCTGCCGGGCATAGATTTTCACCATCGACCCTTCGCGGTTGTTGAAGTGAAACGACAGTCCTTTTGCCTCCAGCAGCCGGGCATAGTCGTTCTGCTGTGGACCGTCAACCTGAAATTCCAGGGTGATCCGAGCGCCCCGGCTGAGATCGAAATGTTGAAGTGTTTCCGCCGCCTGCGAGAAACCGCTCGCGGGGGAGAAGATCAGTTCATTGTTTTCTACTTTCGGAGCGGCCTCACCGTTTTTCAGGGTGGAGAGGTCGATTTTCACCGGTTCGGCTCCGCCCAGAAGCACCGCCGACACCACCAAACAGGTATAAAACATCCCCAGTTTGACTGCTCTGCGCATAATTTATCTCCAGAACTATTCAGTTGGCGGACTGATTTGTCGCAGCGGTACTGATTTTCACCCCGCGGATTTTGCCGGTGAACCCCCGGTTGGAGGAGGCGGCTTTCGGAGCTCCCAGTACCAATTTCGCCTTAGCGGTTGCGGGAAGCAATCTGGCCGCGACGGTTCGGGGGGCGGCGCCGTCGATGGAAATTCCGATCTCGCCGGATTCGGCGTCAAAGAAGATTTCCGCCTGACGCCATTCCCCCGGCTTCACCGGACATCTTACGACGACCTGGGCATGTTTTCCGTCGGCCTGCGGAGCGTAAACCTTGATCAGCGACCCCTGCTGATTGTGAAACTGCAGCGAAAAACCGTTGAGTTCGATAATCCGGGCATAAGGGTTGTTCTGATCGCCGTCAACCATGAATTCGAGCGCAATCCGGCACCCGCGGGTAAGATCGTAGTTCTCCCGGGAAAGCAGCGACTGAGAGGCTTCCGCCTCCGGGGCGAAGACCGCGACACCGTCGGCAACCGTGGGAGCGTCAGCCCCCTTCTCCAGCGCGGCGAGATCAAGCTCATCCGGCGCAACCGGCGGCGGCGCCGCCTGCACAGCGATCAGTACCATAGCTGCGACGGTTCCGGTCATCAGTTTAAAACCACCTGCGAATTTCATCTTTTAACCTCCCTGTCAAGTTGATCTGCCACCAGTTGAATTCAATCCACCGCGCCTACTTTGGTCACGCAGCCGGGAAAGGTGAAAGTGTCTTCGAAAAAGCGCTGCATCTGAGCAGTCGTGGCGTTGCTGCTGTTGAATGGAGCCATTCTCGAAACATGACCGTCGGCAAATGCGATGTTCATCCCGTTGTTATGGTTGAATCCCGCTCGTTCGGCCATCGCCGATCCACTGGTGAAGACGTAATAACCGCGCGCGGAATTTCCGGAGGTGATCACGTACTTTGGCTGCATGCAGCAGATCGCCCCGACGGAAGAGGCATTGTTGATCCGGGAGCGTTTGACGCAGCTGGTCCCGGTCGCCGTCGAAAGCGGGTGAATTATGTTGCCGTTCGGCATGTAACCGTTGTAAGCGCCGTCAACCACGGTTCCGGTGGTGTCGCTGCGGTCGGCAAAGCGCTTGAACACAAATGTTGTGGCGGCGCTCGCATATTTCGGCAGTTCCCGCTGCAGAGTGTCCCGGGTCAGCGGACAGGCGCCGATCTCCGCGTTGGTGGTGTAAACGTAAACTTGATTGAACCAGAAGGTTTTGGCCTGATAGTTCACCGCCGACCGGGGAAAGAAATCCGCGTTGTTGTCGCAATAGATACTCAGAGCGAGGCCGACCTGCTTGAGATTGTTGATGCAGGTGGAAGCGCGCGCGGCATCGCGTGCCCTGGAGAGCGCAGGCATCAGCATGGCAGCGAGAATCGCGATGATCGCGATCACAACCAGAAGTTCGATCAGAGTGAACGCGAAGCGCGGGCGCCCGGAAACCGGAAGCAGGCCGCCGCCACAATTGGCGGACAATGATTCAGAAGACAACCTGGAGCTCATCGTGGAATCCTTTCCTGATTTTTCCGCGAAGGAATTCAATTTTACCTCCCGATCCGTAAGTCAACATTTCGTAAGTTAACGTACGGTTTACTCTTCCGCTGCCGGAATCGACTCTGCCGGCGTACCACGTCTTTGACCGGACAATCCCGACCACTGGACACCCGGCGATCTCTTCACTCTTTGCGCAACTTGAAACAAGTTGGACTTCTCTGATATTTCACACCTATAATTATAAAATTAATTCAGGAAAATGGCAATACACGAAATATCCGAAAAATACATTATTATTTGGATTTATCCATGTAGCGGTCTTGAACCGCAAAATTCACTCTCCGGAAACTCTTGTCCATTCTCTCTCCCCCCCTTCCCCAACCGCCAGCCGTCGTCAATCCTCCCGGTTCCAAGCGCCCCGCCCGTATGTAATTTAAACGTACCGCCATTGGCGGGGAGGTTCTCACTTCTCATATTGACCGCAAAAAAAAACGATTTTATCTGCTTCGGGCGGCCGTGGAAAGTTGTTTTTTTCCGTTCCCGAACTATATTATTTATTGGAAAACCGTCTTAACCGGTCAACCACGATCATAACAACGACTACCTGCCCGGTATGAGCAACAAGGAAAACATTATCGTCGGCGGCATCGAAATCCCGCCGTTAAACTCGTTCGACTGGGATCTGATCTCCTCCCGTCGCCGGGACATCGGCTATACCGATGCCGCCGTCCGGCAATATCAACATGCCCATCCCCATCGGGAAATCACCGTCTACCTCCGCGGAGAACGCGAATACACCCTCTGCGGCAGAACCTTTCACGTGACTCCCGGCACCATCGTACTTGTGGACGGCAACGAACCCCATTTTCCCGGTCCCAATACCGATGGGGAGACGATCATCTACCTGACGATCTTTTTCGGCTTCACAACACGCCTTGCCTCTTACTTCTGCTGGAAAGATGCCCTTTCCAGCGGGAGGAGAATCAACCGGAATCTCTTTTTCGACAATGCGCTGCGACTGCTGATCGACCGTCGCTGGGATGCCATGATCGCGGAAAATGTCTGTTCCCGGGAGGGCCACAATTTCTTTTTGCTGCCGCTGCTCAACTATCTCTTCAACGAGACCGAGTTTCTGCTCGACCACCAGCACGCGAACTCCGCCAAACAGGCGGAACGTATCATCGCATTTGTCCAGGAATACATTCAAAAACAAAATGGCCGCGACTGCTCACTGGCCAAACTGGAGGAGTTGTGCGGATACGAGAAGTGCTACCTCTCCCATCTGTTCCACGTTCACACCGGCGAAAGCATCCGCAAATGTATCGAACGCTGCCGCCGCAACTTCGTCGAGAGCGCTGAAAAGGCGGGTAAAAAGCAGAAGGAAATCGCCGATGAACTGGGCTTTTCCTCCCCCGCCGCCTTCTGGAACTGGAAAAACCGGAAGCCACGCAGTCAGCAGGAGCGGGAATAGGCGTTGGGAGATATCCCCGGCAGGCGGGCGGGCGCTCTCAGCTTCCCGAATCTGTTCCGGGAGGATCATTCCGACCTTACGGTCAGGCGGAACCGGGAAAGCCGTCGCCCCCCGTCTCTCCAGCAGTTCCGCCGGCCGGATTCTACAATATCCAGATCGAACCACTCAATACCTGCGACGTCACTCCCCAGGGCAGACTGTACAGCGGCGCATTGCGTGGCAGCCGGTGGTCAAGTTCGGTCAGCGCCTCCGCATTGCCGCCAAGGTATTCGTCGATCCGGAGTCCGACCTCCTGCAGCCGCAGCAACATACCTCCGTTGCGCCCGGTGATGACCTCGAACCCGAAAGGTTTGTTGGCATACATCCACATCTTCCGGTATGAATCGATGAAATTTCGGGCGGCAGCGATCGCAACCGGCAACAGTTTCCCGCGCACCCGGGCCAGCGCTTTCCGATCATGCGAGAAATAGGCCTTTTCCAGCCCGGCACGAAGTTCCAGTCGAACCGCCATCAACCGGCAGATGTTGATCGCATGGGCAATGGAACCGGCGGAATTTTCCGACTCATAACGGCGCAGCTGCGCGGCAATCCGGCGGTAACATTTGATCGTCTCCGCCGTGAAACCAGGACGGCGGCGTTCGCAGTCATCCAGCATGATCGCCAGCAGCGGATCGTCCCACACCAGCGGATGCGGTGAAACCACCATCTCCGGTTTGTCTCCCGACTCCGGCAGCGTCAATGTCAGCTGAGAGGCGAGCAGCTGCGCCCGGGCGCTCGATCCGCAGATCGCTTCAAAACGGCGGTAAATCCCCAGATCCGGCTGCGCAGGCGTCCAGATCCGCGAAGTGAGGTAGAAGTATCCGAATAATGTGGAGTCAAAACAGTTCGTTGCCCCGTCATCACCGAAAATATTGATCAGATATTCAGCGATCCCTTCCTGACGACACGCCTCGATGCTCGGCAATGCCTTCCGGCAGGTGGTGGCGTGATCATACCAGAGGCGCTTCCAGCTCCAGAGCGCAGTTGAAACAATCGGATCGCGCTGGAAATATTCCCGGTGCCGCCGGATCATTCTGACGTAATGATCCACGTCATCGTGGTGGTAATCCCAGTAGTTGAGTTCGAGATCCGGCGGCAGTTCCCGCCTGACCTCTTCCGGCACCTCGCTGCCGACATCGTCATAGCGATGCTCCGGATTGCACATGCGGAAAAACATATCCGAGGAGATCATCGGTGTGATGTCGCGCTCCCGGCACATCGCCGTCACCAGCTTCAGATGGCGCACGAAAATATCGAATCCCCGCTCGAAACCGTGCAGATCCAGAAACTTTCCCCGCCCGAGATCGTGCGTCTCGTCAAAACCGATATAGAGGCGGCGACTGCGCAGCGCCCCGGACCAGAAATCGACGATCTTCTCCAACAGCGCGCGCGTCTCCGGAGCATCGACCAGCAGTACGCTCGGAGTGTCCCGCACTTCCCGGTAAATCGGCCAGCGCAGAATCTGTTCCATGTGACCGAGCCCCTGCATCATCGCCGATAATTCGATCCCGAGCCGGGAGGCGTATTCATCGAGCTCCTGAAGATCTTTGCGCGTGTAATTACCGCGCATATAACCGAAATAGGGTTCGCCCTCCAGTTCGATCACATCGGGCGCCATGATCCGAACCAAATTGCAGCCGCACAACGCCAACCGCCGCAGCCAGCGCTTCAAGTGGTCCACCCGGAACACCGCCCCGCGCGCCATATCCAGCTTCGCCGACAACGTCGCAAAGGGACAAACACTCTCCCCCGACTGACCGGCCAGCAGGTCTCCGACCCCGCGCGCCGCCGCCGCGATACAGCCGTATTCCACCATTCCGACTCCGCCGGAACGTGTAACCCTGACCCTCATTCCACCCGCTTCGAGGCGGCGGAAACGCAGTCGCGTTCCCCGCCCCGAGGTATAAAGCGGATATTCCTCGGCCAGCGTCGCCAGCATGGCGGCGATTTCCGGCGGCGCCTCCGCCGGATTCCAGACACAACGATGGAGTTGATGCATGAAAATCGTTCCTTTCTCCAGGGTATTAACTCACGCCTGTGTTGTGATCTCCGGTTCGCCGTCCTCAAATCCGCCGAACCATTCATTCCAGATCGACGTCGCCTCACCGGCCAGCTCCCCCGGTAAACTGAACCGGCGCGGCTCGCGCGACAACACCTCCTCCACAAAATCCGCCGCCGCCCGCGCCTCGGCGGCAATTACCGCACAGGAAATCTTGTCAATGGTGTCACCCGGACGGTGATGGTAGAATTTCCCCGCCGCACAGTTGGTGCGCCGGATCCACATCCCCGGCACCCCGCAGGCATTGAAGGGCAGCAGATCGATGAAGGGCAACGGCCGGAAACTACCCGTGGCGGTAATTCCCCGGCGCAGCAACCGGGATTCAAATTCGCCGCGCAGCGCTGGGTCGGCGACGTAGGTATGCTCATTCCAGCCCAGCCGGGAACCGCAGCTGTCGAAATTCAGCATGAACACCCCGCATGAAGCGATCTCTTCCCGGTGACGCCGCGCATAGGCGGCACTGCCGACCGAAAGCTGCTCCTCGCATCCGAAAGCGATGTGACGCAGCGAACAGTTGAGTCGCCGCTTTCCCAGCAGCCGGGCAAGTTCGAGCTGGAGCACCATCCCCGAGGCGTTGTCGTCCGCCCCCGGACATTCCGCCGCCGTGTCGAGATGGGAACCGGTGTAGACCACCACCCCGGAGTCCGCCCCCGGAAAATCGGCGATCACATTGCACGATGTCCCCGGTTCACCGCCTCCGCACACCGTCAGCGCGGCCCGTTCCACCCCGAGCGCATCCCACTCCCACACCTGATCGAAGGCCACCGTTACCGACGGAACCGCTCCATAGCGACGGACATAGGCGGGAATTAAACCATCCGACGTCGGCGTTCCTCCGGGATAGCGGTGGTCAACAAAAAGAATGAATGCCGGCTTCGCGGCGATCAGTCGCCGGTATTCAGCAGCCGCAATCCCGATCCCGTAATGAATTACCGCCCTCCCCGCAAGGAAGTCAAGACTCTCCCGCTGATAGTCGCTCGCCGCATAGAAAAATATCGTCGGCGCCGCTACTTCCCGACCTCCGGTACCGGGGGCTCCCCCGAGCAGCAGGCACGGATATTCCCGCCATCTGCCGGCGGCGAAGAGCCGCAGCCGTTCCTTCTCCACCCGACGCCGCACTATCGGAAACTCCTCGATGGTGATCCGTGCCGCCCCATATTCCCGGAATCTGCCTGCCATAAATTCAGCCGCGCTTCGTTCGGCCTCGGATCCGGCGACGCGGACTTTTATCTCCTCCACGAGGTGTTCAAGATTGCGGGCAATTTCCGTGACGCTCTCCATCGCGCAGCTAACTCCAGTTGACAAATTCCGGTCGCAGGCAAAAGAATCCGTCCGCCCCATCCGGTCCGGCGACGCGCCGACCGCATCGGCGCCGGCAGCGTCGATTCCGACGCCGGACGGAGGTTCATTCCTCGACCGACCACTTAAATCGCCGGTATTATACAACCTGCCGACCCGGCAGTCAATACACCCGATGTGTGAAAAATACATCGCTTTTGTCACCGCCGGGAGTTTGCCCCCGGATTCCGGCCGGAGCCGTCGTAACGTTGCCCGTCCGACTCAGCGGCGTTCCGGCGGCGTTCCGACGGCCTCGGCGTCCGGCTTTTTTTTGAAATCATCACCGCAATGCCGTCCGCGCCGCCTCTTCCCCTTGTCCAGCCGGCGCCGCCCGGAACCACATCGGCGATTTCCGGTAAGGCGTTTTTTTTTTCAAAAAAATTTCATCCCGCCCTTGACATCCAATAAATAAATGCTATATTTATTTACAGATGAAAGTTAAACAACTAAAACCGTTCGATCATGAAAAAAGCAACTCACACCCGTTTCATGGAAATCTGCCGGGAGGCCGGCTGGAAATGCACCTCCCAGCGCCTTGCGGTTTACGATTTCCTGCAGGATAATCTCACCCATCCCGACGTGGATACGGTGTGGCATGCCGTGCGTTCACATCTGCCCGCGATCACCCGGGAGAGCGTCTACCGGATTCTCAACGAATTTGCCGACAGGGGGATCATCGCCCGGCTGGATCATATCGACAATGCCCGTTACGATTCGCGGACAGGACCGCACGGCCACTTCATCTGCGAAAAATGCGGAACCATCGTCGA
This sequence comes from uncultured Victivallaceae bacterium, assembly GCA_934663655.1. Taxonomy (GTDB): domain Bacteria; phylum Verrucomicrobiota; class Lentisphaeria; order Victivallales; family Victivallaceae; genus UBA1784. The sequence goes on along the minus strand of CAKUKT010000029.1, from coordinate 4,201 downwards.
TTTCGACCTGCCCGGCAACACGGTGCTGCCTCCGGAACTGCCGGGCAGGATCGGCCACATGGAACTCCGGGTGATCGGACGCTGCGAAAAATGCGAAAACTCCGCCGAAACGACGGAATTTAAATGAAATCAGCACCTGACAAATTTTAAGTTTTACCCGCCGCAACGAAGCGGAATTTCCGGACTGGCCGGATTTCCGCCGACGGCGAAACGACAGCAGAGCTGTCACCTAAACCTCAGGAGGAGCAAAAATGAGAAGTATCACCAGATTTGACCTGCAGTACGCCCACCGTTTCTACAAATTCCAGGGAGAGGCCCAGTATCTGCACGGACACACCGGAGTGCTGACGATCGAGGTCGAAGACTCCATCGAACCCGGCGTGAACATGGTCTTCCCCTGCAATGAAATTCAAAAAACCGCGTGGAATGTGCTCAAAAATTTCGATCATGCGCTGATTCTCCGCGAAGATGATCCCCTGCTCCCGGCCATTCTGGAGGTATACGAAAAGCAGGGCATCCGCAACGGCGCCCCCACCAACAAGATGAAGGGCGAGGCCTTCAAAACCGAACTCGCCACCGCCTACCCCGATGCCCGTCTGGTGGTCACCAAGGAGAGCATGACGGTCGAGGGAATGATCAAGATCGTGTATGAGCTGCTCAAAGACAAACTCAACATCGCGAAGATCACCTTCACCAGCGGCGTCAACGCCGCCACCCAGGAGTACACCCCCCCCCGGACGATCGACCGCTGTCCGCTCTGCGGCATCGCCCTCGTCGACGGGGTCTGCCCGAAGTGCGGTTACCGCAAACACTGATTGGCGACTGATGCCGGAACCGGGCGGGAAACCATTTCCCGCCCGGTTTTTTCCATTCACAGCCGGACCTGCCCCGCCGGACCGAACCCTCCATTCACTTTCCCATCACCTTTTCGAAGCGGAAAAAATATTGACATGCCTCGTCCGACATGCCGCCACAGTATTCCCATTCGGACGGCGGAAACGGATGGTGCGGATTGAAGAACTCCACAATATGAAACCCACACCGGTTGACGTAGAAGTGAATGTTGCGCTTTTCAAACCACGGTGTAAAGGTTTCCCAGACGCGGGTTTCCGGATAAGTGCGCTCCATCGCTTCCCAGATCGCCTGCCCCACTCCCCGGCTCTGAACTCCGACCTTCACGAAAAGCAGTTCCAGATGGTTGCGGCGACCGGACGGGTCGATTTTCACCACCGCCCCTCCCACCATCACGCCGTCGATCTCAGCGACGTATGCCGCCGCACCGGCGGCATACAGCGACTGGTCGATATCCCGCTCCGGCAGCACCGGAGCTCCGGCGGGGCCGTATTCCACCTCGTAACCGTACTGAAATGCCCGCTGCATCTCCCGCTTGAATTCCGCGACATCGGCTTCTTTGAGCTGCACAATTCTGACATCACCGGTCATTCATCACGCCTCCGGCTCTCCGATCGTCCCCCTTTTTCCGTTTCACCCCGAACCAGAAGTAAAGCAGCAATCCCATCAGCAGCAGCCGCGACACCGGCATCGCCAGCCACACGCCGTTCATTCCGAACCAAAGCGGCAGCGTGTAGATGCACAGCGGCAGCGCGATGAACGCGTCCCCGTAAATCAGCCACGAGGCTTTGACGACATTTCCGGTGGATTGATAATAGAACGCCGCCACCCGGATCACCCCCAGCAACAGAAATGCCGGCGCGGAGAGCAGAATCCCCCGGCGGGCGAGTTCCATCGCGCTGCCTGGTTCCAGCCCCATCCAGCCGGGAATGACCCGATACATCGCGAACGAAAACAACATCATACCGATCCCCGATACAAAGGCGAACCCATAGCCGTAGTTGCCGAACCGGTTCTGCCGCCGGTACTTTCCCGCGCCGTACATCGAGGCCGACAGCGGCTGAACTCCCCCCGCTATCCCGGTCATGAACATCGAGCCCAGCGCCTCCAGCGAAGAGATCACCGTATAGGCGGCCAGACCGTCGATCCCGCCGTAACGCAGCGACTGATCGTTGTGCATGTAGAGCATGGCGATAATCGAGATCATGTTCCCGAAAATCGGCACTCCGGTGACGGTGATTTCCCGGATTTCCCGCCATACCGGTTTAATGGCTTCCCAGGTGAAGCGCAATTTCGTCAGCGGCGAACAGAAATAAAGCGCTCCCAGCCCGCAGGCCGCGCCCTGACTGACCACCGTCGCGATCGCCGCCCCCACCGCGCCGAAGCCATAGTAAAATACAAAGACCCAGTCCAGCACAATGTTACTGATCAGTCCGGTCACCATCAGCAGCATCGACAACGTCGGGTGACCGTCGTTGCGGATAACTTCAATGCACATGGACATGAAGATCGACAGGATCACTCCGCCGGTCAGAGCCTGCGAATAGCGAAGCGAAATCGGCATCAACTCCGCCGTCGCGCCGAGCGCGTCGAGAATGGTCCGGAGCAGCGGAAACGTCGCCAAAGTCAGTACAATACCCCAGAAAAACACCAGAAACAGCGTCCGGTCGAAAATCCGCTGTTCCCGTTCGGGGTTGCCGGCGCCGCGGCTCTGGGCGATCAGTACCGCGCCTCCAGAACCAACCAGAAAACCGAACGACTGGAGCAACATCACCAGCGGCCAGGTGAGCGCGGCCGCGGCAAGCGCGGTTTTTCCTCCGGCGCGGCCGATGAAAATCGCGTCGACGATCGCGAAGGAACCACCGATGACGGCACCGAAAATGGAAGGCGCGATGTAGTTCCAGAAGAGGCGCAGGTCGCGGCTCATTGCCGGTTCTCCTCCAGATTCAGCGCCTGATGAAAGGTTTCGGCGTAGAACGCCAGCGCCTCAATGAAATCGGGGGAAAAACGGGCAATGGTCTCCCGCATGGCCTGCTCTTCAGCGGCGTGGATTTCCGCCAGAATGAGTTCGGCAAACGCCCGCCCCTTCGGCGTGAACCGCAGATAACACTCCCGCCGTCGCCCCGGAATGGGTTCAAGAGTGATGTACCCGGAGGCCCGGCATTCGGAAACAATCGTATTGATGGTCGAAAGCGGCAGCAGCCAGTTGTTGTGAAGCGAACTTTGTGACAGATTATCCTCGTTGGCAAGCGCGTACAACAACACCACGATGTTCGGCTTGACCGCCATCGAGCGCCCCTTGACCCGATAGGCGTGGTCGATTACGTTGGTGGCGTCGATCAGTTTTTTAATTTGTGAACGCATTGCGGAGATCTTCATACTACGAATTCGTATTTTATAATATAATCCGAATCCGTATTTATGTCAAGGATCGCTCCTGCGCCTCCCCTCTCCAGCAGTAAAACCCCGGCCTCGCCCGGAGGCCGGAAATTCAAAATTCATGGTACGGAGAACTCACCACCCGCCCGGCCTCATCGGTCAGGTTCAAAATGGCCGCGGTGGTGCCATCCGGAATTTCCGCGGTGATCTTTTCCCCCGCCACCACGGCCGGAACCACAATCCAGTTCCGGCGCGCATGCGCCCCGGAATCGCGGGTATAGAGCAGTTCCGTCTTCCGGAGCGGCAACGCACTCCGATAATCGGCAACGAGCCGTCCGCCGTCCCAGTCGACCGCGGTCACCTGCGGAAGTGCCGCGGTTCGGCCGACGGCGCTCTCGGCAAACGCGAGCACCATCGGCTGAATCGCCCCCTGATGACCGTGAACCATCCGGATTTCCAGATAACCTCTCCCCTTTTCTCCGGCGGCGTCGCGGCTGCGCTGCCAGGCGTCGGGAGGAAAATGTTCGTCGTTGGTGCCGTTCACAAAAAATACCGGCATCGCGGCGTTCCGGAGATGGCGCACTCCATCGTACTCCCGGATCACCCAGTCGCGCTGCTCCGGAACCATCGCCGCCAGCGCCCGTCCGAAGGTGCCGTCACTTCCCGCCAGCCCGCCGCAACCGTAGACCGCAATCGCAAAGGCGAAACGGTCGTCACATCCCGCCACCATGCAGGTGAGCACGCCGCCCCACGATACCCCGACCACACCGATGCGGTCCGGATCCACCCCCGGCTGCGCCCGCAGCAGCGAATGCGCGCACATCACCTGCGCTCCCGCCTGCGCGAACCATTGATCGGCGGCCGGTTCCCGATACGACTCCCAATAGAAGTCGAACGACGGTCCGGAATTTTCAAAGTGTTCACGCTGCTGCCAATGACGGCTCAAGTCAGGACGCAACCCGTAAAGATC
>CAKUKT010000028.1 GCA_934663655.1 uncultured Victivallaceae bacterium | reverse complement strand
GTATCCGGGGATTCCGGTGGCGCATTTTCCGGAGGTAGCCGCGTTGGCCGGATGTCCGAATCTGCGTCGTCTGGGGTTGGCCGGATACGCGGTGACCACTCTGCCGGTGCTGGATGCGCTGAAGAAGGAGCTGCCCGGCGTGGAACTGGTGAAGGCGGATGAGACCTTGCTGCCGTTGCGCTTCATCAAGAGCGAAAATGAACTGGCCTGCATGCGTCGGGCGTTTGAGATCAGCGAGCTGGCGATAGAGGCGATTCTCAACGAGATGAAGCCGGGAATGACCGAATTTCAGGTGATCGGCATCGCCCAGCGTGAGATCTACAAGCATGGCGGCGAATATGAGGGGCATGCGTTGTACTGTTTCTCCGGTCCCCGCACCAACAATGCGATCTGTCGTCCGACCGGCAAGGTGATAGAGAAGAATGAGATTATTCAGCTCAATATCGGGGCTCGGGTCGGCGGATATTCCTCGAGTGTCGGTTTGCCGGTCATATTCGGCAAGTTCACCGGATTGCAGAAGGATCTGGTGGAGTTTGGACTTCGTGCTCACATCAAGACGATGGAGCTGATGGCGGCGGGCAAGCCGGCCGCGAGCGTGGTGAAGAACTTCGAGCAGTGGGTTACCGATCAGGGGTATGCCAAATACATGCTCTACGGTCCCTGCCATGCGATCGGCATGATGGAGGTTGAACAGCCGTGGATGGAATCGGTTTCCACGTATGAGTTGGCCGAGAACATGACTTTCCAGGTTGACACCTTCTTTACCGGCAATGACTTCGGTCTGCGCTGGGAGAACGGGGTGAGGATTATTCCGGGCGGAGTTGAAAAACTTTCGTCGAAGTTCATGCATGTGATCGAACTCTGACCGGGGCGGTGATGTCAATCCGGGAAACAATTCAGTCCGGTCTGCGGTTGTTTCCCGGAAGAATGGGCGCCGGGATGCTTGCGGGTATCCTGGCGTTTTTCTGTTTCTCAGCCTGGGCGGCAGAATTTCATCTGGTTGTCACCGGCGATCTGCATGGTCAAGCGTGGGCGCTGGCCCGGCTTGCGCCCTCGATTCGTGCGGTCGGTCGGGAGGCGGTGCGAGCCGATATTGGGGATCTTGAGCAGGGGAGCTTTATCTCCAGTGCGAGCGGCGGTCTGGTGATGATGGATTTGCTCAACGCGTTGAAGTTTGATTTTTTTGTGCCCGGCAATCACGATTTCGAACTTGGCGCGGAGGGGTTCTTCCGGCTGTGCGGAGCTTTTGACGGCCGGGTGCTCGGCGCCGACTGGGGGTGGCGGGAACGACGGCCGATCCCGTGGTGCATGGTTACCCGCAACGGGATCCGGGCGGCGGTGATCGGTTTGACCGATCCGCGAATGTCGCGACGGATTCTGCCGGTGGATGACGCCGAATTTACCGCTCCGTATCGGGCACTGACGGCGATTATGCCTGAAATCCGGGCGGCGGAACCGGAGGTGGTAATTCTCCTCTGGCACAACGGCGAATATTGGCCGGGAGGAAATCTCGGTCGGCTGCTCCACGAATTTCCGGAAATCGATCTGGTAGTCGGCGGTCACACGCACGAAGAGCAGCCGGGGAAGCGGATTGGCGGCCGGTTTTTTGTACAGCCGGGGGCGCGCGGCGAAGCTGCCGCGCATATCATCGTCACCGTGGATGACTCGACCCGGAAGATCATCTCGATTAGTTCCGAACTCATCCGTCCGGCGGCCGAAGCTGAACCTGGACTCCTGAAAATCATCACATCCCACCGGCCGGAGGATCCGGAAATCACGAAGCTGGATGAGCCGCTGCGGCTGCCTGAACCGGCCGAACACAACAGCGCATTCGGATTGCTCGCCGCGCGGGCGATGGCGGAAGCGGCCGGTTGTGATGCCGCGATTTTCTACAGCAGTTCGCGCCGTTTGGTTTCGGAAAAACGGCTGACCGAAGCCGGCCTCTATCGGTTGATGCCCTACCGCAACCGGATCTGCGTGATTGAAATCAGTCGTGAGGAATTGAGAAGACTTCTGGAGGATCGGCTGGAATATGTCCGTAACTATCCCGCCGCACTGGCGGGATACGGATTTACCTTCACCATTGATCGTCGTCGAAAGCTGGATAAATTTTCCGCTCCGGAACGCGTGACTCTGGCGCTGTCGGATTACCTGGCTTCCGGATCGGAAATAATACGCCAACTTGCCCGCGATCCCGCCCGCGGATTCCGGGTGTTGCCGGAAATGACGGAACGGGAGGCGGTCAAAAAATTTCTGCGCAAAGAGCGGTAGTGGCGTTTACTTTTTCTGCTGCTTGCTCCAGGAATCCCGGAGCGTGACGGTGCGGTTGAAGACCGGCAGTTCGGCGGTGGAGTCGGGATCGACCGCGAAGTAGCCGGTACGTTCAAACTGCACCACATCGCCCGGCGCCAGCCGGGTCAAAGCCGGTTCGACGAAGCCGCGGACCGTTTTGAACGAATCCGGATTAAGCTGGGTCAGAAAATCGACATCGCCGACTCCCGGCTGTTCAACGGTGAACAACCGGTCGTAGAGCCGGATTTCCGCCGGTCGGGCATCCGCGGCGTTGAGCCAATGGATGGTTCCCTTGACCTTGCGGCCGTCGGGAGAGTTCCCGCCACGGGTTGCGGGGTCAAAGGTACATCTGATTTCAGTTACCTCGCCGTCAGGTCCGGTTTCCACTCCCGTGCATTTGACGAAGTAGCCGTAGCGGAGCCGGACCTCCGCGCCGGGCGAGAGCCGGAAGTATCCCTTCGGCGGATTGAGCATGAAGTCGGCGCGATCGATCCAGAGTTCACGACCGAAGTTGAGCTGCCGCGAACCGGAGGCGGGATCTTCGGGATTGTTGATCGCCTCCAGCGGTGCGACGCCGGCTTCGGGATAATTCTCGATAATGAGCTTCACCGGGTCGAGCACGGCGAGGAAACGGGGAGCCACCGCGTTGAGTTCCTCGCGAATGCAGTGTTCGAGCAGCGCCACATCGGTCACCCCGTCGAACTTGGTGACGCCGACCATGGCGCAGAGTTTGCGGATCGCAGCCGCGGGAACCCCCCGGCGGCGCATGCCGCGGATCGTCGGCATCCGCGGGTCGTCCCAGCCGGAAACATAGTGTTCTTTGACCAGCTGCAGCAGTTTACGCTTGCTCATCACCGTGTAGGTGAGATTCAGGCGCGAAAATTCAATCTGCCGAGGCCGGTGCGGGTAGTCGAGCGCCTCCAGCAGCCAGTCGTAGAAGGGACGGTGAATTTCAAACTCCAACGTACAGAAGGAGTGGGTGACCCCTTCGATCGCGTCCTCCAGCGGATGGGCGAAATCGTACATCGGATAGATACACCATTTGTCGCCATGGCGGAAGTGATGGATTCTCCGGATCCGGTATATCACCGGATCGCGGAGGTTGATGTTGGGAGAGGCCATGTCGATTCTGGCCCGGAGCACCATCGCGCCGTCAGGAAATTCCCCCGCCCGCATCCGCTCAAAGAGCGCGAGGTTTTCCTCGACCGTGCGGCTGCGCCCCGGCGGTTCCCGGCCGGGAGTGGTGAGATCGCCGCGATAGCTTTCAAACTCCTCGGGGGAGAGGTCGCAGACATAAGCGCGGTTCCGTTTGATGAGCTCCACCGCGCAGTCGTACATCTGTTCAAAGTAGTCGCTGGCGTAGTATATTCCGCTGGGTTCAAAGCCGAGCCAGCGCACATCGTCGATGATGGATTCGACGTATTCGGTATTTTCCTTGGTCGGGTTGGTATCGTCCATCCGGAGGTTGCAACGCCCGCCGTATTCCGCCGCCACGCCGAAATCCAAACAGATCGCCTTGGCGTGTCCGATATGCAGATAACCGTTGGGTTCGGGCGGGAAGCGGGTTACCACTGCGCCGCCATGTTTGCCGGCCGCGACCTCGGCGGCCACGATCTCCCGGATGAAGTCCCGCGGAGCTGAATTGTTATTGACGTTTTCGTCGCTCATTTTTTTTCTGTCCAATCTGCTGAAGACTTATCGTATTCCGAAGAACGCGGAACTAAAAAACGATCCCGCTTCCGGAAAACTGGTTGTTCCATTCCATTCGATAATATAAACCCCGGGAGACACTACGGCAAGTCTTTTCCTCCGAATAGTTTTAAAATCCCGGGGAAAAAGCGGCGCGTCCGGCCGGATGGTTCGTAAACGGTTTTATCCCGGCGGCTGACCGCCGCTTGAGATCGAGAGCAACACCGCACAGATGGGAATAAAATTGAAAAACGCATGGGCGAGGAGCGGATAGGCGAGGTTCTGGTATCGGCGGTAGAGGTATTGAAACCCGGCTCCGAGCAGGAACAGTCCCGGCAGGCCGAGCAGGAAGCCGTGGCAGAGGGCAAAGATCAACGCTGTAAAGATCAGCGCCGGTGTTTCGCCCAGCGGCAGCAGCGCACCGAACATTGCCCGGCGGAACAGCAATTCCTCGGCAATCGGCACCAGCACGCACACCGCCAGCACCACCAGCACCAGGGTGGTGGCATCCGCTTGGGCTGCGAATTCCAGCAACGGCTGACGTTCGGCGAAGTCGATGCCGAACTTCTTGAGCAGCAACTGAAAACATGAGGTCGTCACTCCGACCGCAATGGTCAGCGGCAGCATGAAAGCGGTGGTGAATCCGGTGGCGCGCCAGCGCATTCGTCCCAGCCCCGCCTTTTTCGGGAGCTGCGCCGGAGAATCTCCTCCGGAGAGCACCGCCGTAACCGCTGCGATTCCCAGCAGCGAGGGCAGAAAAAGTTTTACGGCAATGCCGCAGCCGGGAAAAAGCGCGAAGAGCAACGGCGGCACCAACAGATACCCGGCCAGTCCGCAGCAGAGAGCGAGATTGTTCCGGGCCGGAGAAACCACGCTCTGCCAGGCGTAATTCACTTGGTCACCGTTATTTCGCGACATTCCGGAGAGAGATGGGTGATTATTACGCTGACCGCGTTGTCCGGCAGAAGGGAGGTGATCCGTTCCGGCCACTCGATCAGCGCGAGCGATTCCGGGTCGTCGAGAAACTCCTCCACTCCGAATGTCAGCGCTTCCGCCGCTCCGGCTATCCGATAGAGATCCAGGTGGTAGAGCCGTCCGCCGTCCGGAAGCGGGTACTCCTGCACGATCGTATAGGTCGGACTGGACACCGGTTCAGTTATTCCGAGCCCCCGGGCGAAGCCGCGGGCGAACACCGTTTTGCCGGCGCCGAGATCACCGTTGAGCAGTACAATCCGTCCGCGGTGGAGTTCCCGGGCGAGCGCCGCGCCGACGGCTTCGGTTTCATTTTCGCTGTTGCTGATGATTTTTTGTTCAGTGTTCATATCCGGGTCGCTCCGCAATAATTTTTCGGCTTGAAATATCCCGCACTGCGCCTTTGCCTTCCACAACCACTCCGATCGGGGTCAGCGCGGCCAGGTGATTCGGCCAGATTTCCGGCAGTTCTGCACCAGCGGTGAAGAACAGCTCGTAATCTTCTCCGTCACCGAGCGCGTCGGGCAGCACCGCTCCCGCCCGGAGCGGAACCGCCGCCGGATCCAGCAGCAGGTCAACTCCGGACGCGGCTGCCAGTCGGCCCGCATCCAGCAGTAAGCCATCGCTGATGTCGAGCATCGCCGACGCATGATCGCGCAGAAACTCCCCTTCGGCCAGACGGGGAGAAAAAACGAGATGATGGCCGGACCCAAAAGAGTTGCCGATCCGACCGGTCACGTAGAGTCGGTCCCCCGGTTTCGCCCCCGAACGGAGCACCGCCTGCCCCCGCGGGATTTCACCGAGAATCGTCAGGGTGGCGGTAAAACCGCTTTCCGGCTGCCGGGCGAGGTCGCCGCCGATCACCGGTACCCCGTGAAGCGCTCCCGCCGTCGCCGCGCCCCGGCAGAAAGCGAGCAACCACTCGTCATGCCGCCGGGAAGCCTCTCCTGCCGCGAGCGTCAGCAGCGCCCAGCGCGGTCGTCCGCCCATTGCGGCGATATCGCTCAAGTTGCGGTTCATGAGCTTGGCTCCGGCGGCGGCTGCGTCGGTATCGGCGGTGAAATGAATATTTTCGATCAGCTGATCCGTTGCGGCGAGCATTTCCACCGCACTGCCCGGAATCTCCAGCACTGCGCAATCATCTCCGGGACCGACCACCACCCCCGCCCCCGACGGAAGGGTTGGCAACAGACGTGTCAGCAGGGAGAGTTCGTTGAGCATCAGGGTTTTACTCCGCACGCTGTCAGCAGTTCGGCACATTTTGCTCCGACGTCAGGCGCCGCGGTGATCTCCGTGACCATCGCCAGCACCCGCGCTCCGGCGGCACGCAGTTCCGGGATGTGACGCAACTTAATGCCGCCCATTACTGAAAAGGGCAGATCGATGCGGGGCGAGATTTCGGAGATGGCGCCGATGCCGAGCGGAGCCATCGGCAGCGACTTGGTGCCGGTGGGATAGATCGGCCCGATGTTGTAATAACTTGCTCCCGAATCGCGGGCGGCGACGGCCTCGGAGAGGTTATGCGTCGATACTCCGATGAAGAGTTCCGGCGCAATCCGGCGCGCCGCAGCCGCCGGCAGGTCATCCTGACCGAGATGAACCCCGTCGGCTCCCGCCGCCAGCGCCACATCCACATGGTCGTCGATTATCAGCAGAGCCCCCGCCCGGTCGGCGATCGGACGACAATGGCGGGCCAGTTCGTACAGACGGCCGCCGTCGGCATGTTTTTCCCGCAGCTGGATGAGCCGGATGCCCGCCGCCACCGCGGCGTCAAACACCTCCTCTACTGCGCGCCCGGCGCAGAACTCCGAGGAGATCACCAGATATATGCCGGCATTTTCAAAGATCTGTCGCCGTTCGATATTATTTCGAGCCACCCCCGAACCCCCTCTGATGAAAAAGGCCGCCGTAAATCCCGGAGGATTCGCGGCGGCCGCGTGAAAACAATTCCGCGAAACCGATTTCTGCCGGTTACAGCGAGCGTCCGGTCAACATCCGGTACGCATCAAGATATTTGTCAGTGGTTTTCGCCACCACGTCGGCGGGAATTTCCGGCCCCGGCGCACACTTGTTCCAATCGAGCGTTTCGAGGTAATCCCGGACGAACTGCTTGTCCAGACTCACCGGACTGGTGCCGATCCGATAGCTTTCCGCCGGCCAGAAACGGCTCGAATCGGGCGTGAGCACCTCGTCAACCAGAATGACCTGGCCATCAATCTCACCGAATTCAAACTTGGTGTCGGCGACGATGATCCCCCGGGTGGCAGCGTAGTCACGCGCAGTCGTGTAGAGATGAAGCGCAAGCTCCCGGATTCGTTCGGCACGTTCCCGGCCGATGATTCCGCATACCCCTTCGAAACTGATCGCTTCATCGTGTTCACCCTGTTCGGCCTTGGTCGAAGGGGTGAAGAGCGGTTCGTCAAGTTTCTCCGCCTGCCGGTAGCCGGGCCGCAACTTCAGGCCGGATACCATGCCCGTCGCCTGATAATCCTTCCAGCCGCTGCCCACCAGGTAACCGCGCACAATGCACTCGATCGGCAGCACCCGCGCTTTGCGCACGATCAGCGAACGACCCTGCAGATCCTTCAGCCAGGGACGGAGTTCGGGACGGGTGGAGAGATCCGCAGTGATCAGATGGTTGGGAACCTCGCGCATCAAATCGAACCAGAAAAGCGAAATCTGCGTCAACACCTCCCCTTTGCGGGGAATGCCGTTGGGCATCACCACATCGAACGCACTCAGACGATCGGTGGCGACAAAGAGCAGCGCATCACCGAGATCGTAGACATCACGCACCTTGCCGCGGTTGAGAAGTTTGACTCCGTCAATCGCGGTTTCCAGAAGCGCTCCGTTGCTGTCGTAACGCATGCGAAAAAGCCTCTCAAATAAAATTACGCCTGGATGGCGGTTATCTCAACCCGGGTGAGATTCTGGCGATGGCCGACGGTACGGCGGTAGCCTTTGCGGCGCTTGATCTTGAAAGCGATGAGCTTCTTGGCGCGGAAGTGATCGAGCACCTTGCCGGAAACCGAGGCGCCGGCCACCCGCGGCGTACCGACGTTGAGCTTGCCGCCCTCTTCACCGACGGCGAGGACTTCGCCGAAGGTCACCGCATCGCCGACGGCGGTTTCGAGCTTCTCGATTTCGACAATATCGCCGGCTTTGACGGTATATTGCTTACCGCCGGTCTGGATGATCGCGTACATGGTTGACTCCTTTGAGTTGAATATATTTTAAGTTAATAAAGTCAATAGTTTAATAATATAGTCCCGGCGGGATGATTTTACAAGTCCATCCACTTTTTTACTCCGAAAAAAACTCTTTTCCGGGAGTTTCCCACCCGGCTTCAGGAATTGTCGCGGCGACTTTCGTGGTTTTCTTCGTCGGGAACTTGACAAGCACCGATTGTGAAGATAAATTACTTCAAATGATAAAACGTTTAACCGGATGATATCCGTTCCACCCCGGAGCCGGACCAGATGGCAACACTCAAAGAGATCGCCGCGAAAAGCGGTGTTTGTACGGCAACTGTATCCTATGTGCTCAACAATCGTCCCGGGGTGAGGATCTCAGAAGCAACCCGCAAACGGGTGCTCGACGCCGCGACTGAACTTGATTACCGCCCGAATGCGCTCGCCCGTTCGGTGCGCAGCGGCCGTTCTGAGACCATCGCCTTCCTCTACCGGGATTCAAATACTTCTCTCTACCTCGACAAGGTCTTCCGCGGCATCTACAGCGAGGCGACCGCCGCCGGTTTCGCAGTCAAAAATTACTTCGCCGGCGGCGAACTCAACGACGACATCATCCGGATGCTGCTTGAACAACGTATCGCCGGAGTCGTTATCGCCGCCAGTGACATCGCCAAAATACGGAACATCACCTCCGAACTGATCAAACACCAGATTCCGATCATCACCGTCAATTGCGATCGTCAGGATCTCCGCTGTCCGAGTTTCTTGCCCGACGATCTGATGGGCGGCCGGATCGGAACCGAACGGCTGATCCGGGCCGGTTGCCGGCGTATCGTGCTGGTCAGCTGTTCCGGCTGGGATACTCCTTTCGACTGGATCAAAAACCGGATCGCCGGATATGTGCAGGCGCTCCACGAACTGAAACCTGAGGCCGAACCGGTGGTCATCAATGATAAGGAACTGGTCGACGACCGGGGAAAGAATATTTTTCTCGGCCCGGATCGTCCCGACGGCTGCTTTTGCATCTCCGACGAACAGGCGATGCGCCTGCAGCAGATCGCCTACCATTGCGGCATCGCCATGCCGGAGGAGCTGTCGATTATCGGTTACGGCGATCACCCCGCCGCGGCACTGGCGGTCGTGCCGTTGACCACCATTTCCGAACCGCTGTGCGAGATCGGGGCCCGGGCAACCAGAAAACTGATCCGGGTCATCAACCATATGGAAGTTGCCGACGATCAGATCACCGTGCTGCCGGTATCTCTTTTGGAACGTGATTCCGTAAAGCGCAACGATTGAATATCTTCAAACCGGTTGCCCGGGTCAGTTCCGCACATAATAGATGACCACTCCGCTTATCCGGGGAGTGCGCAGCGAGTTTTTCGCCCGCAGGGTCAGGCGGTATTGAACCAGTTCGCCCGCCCCGGCGCGGAATCCGAAAGCTGAACGCCATGGGGCCGTTTTCAGCGCCGTTTCGTTTTCTGCCGAACGCAATTCAAGTTCCACCCCGCATTTGTCCGGGATCGCTCCTTCGATTTTGCTGCCGGTGACCTCGATCCCGGTAGCGAAGCGGCGCGCTTCGGAAATATAACTTTCGCCGTCACTGCGGTCCAGCTGATTACCGGGTTCGACCGCGCTCATGCCGTGCGGCCCGTCGGTCGGCAGATCGGTACGGCTCGCGGGGGTGAAACCGTGCGGGGTGCTCCACCACACCGAGGAGAATCCCCGATGGTCGCCGTAGAATTTGTGGTTCGCCACCGCGAGATCGATCCGTCCGTCCTCATTGAAGTCGGCGGCGAGGCAGCCGGAAGCTGAGTGGGTGAACAACGCCGTGCGGTCGTTTTCCGGGAAGAAACCACCGCGGTTCCAGTAGATGAAGCTGTTGATGTCACGTTCATTGCCGTTGTGGTAATTCCCAACGAAAATATCCTGCAGCCCGTCACCGTTGAAGTCGGCCACCGCCAGCGAATTGGCGCCGTCGGCTCGCAGAATGCTTTTGCGCCGGTCGCTGATTCCTTCCGGACCATTCCAGTAGATGTGCACAAATGACTGATGTGGGTTCTCCTGCTGGTTGGACTGGGCGGCGTCCCGGTGGCCCCCGACAATCAGTTCCGGATAGCCGTTGCCGTCGAGATCAGCCGCCCGCGCACAGGAACCGTTGGGTACGGCGAGCTGCTGCATCCGGTCGGTCGAATAACCCTCCGGACCGCCGCGGAACACCAGCGTCCGCCCGGAGGAGATCAGCGGTACGGCCAGTTCCAGCCAGCCGTCCCGGTCGAGATCGACGGCGAGAATCCAGCGTGCCTCACCGTAATCACGTGTGGAGATGATCTTTTCCGGTTCGGCGAAACCGGTTTCGGTACCTCGGAAAAGCCGCAGGCCCCGCCACCGGTCGCTCACGGAGATGATGTCGAGATAACCGTCGCGGTCGAAATCGGCGGTCACCGCACCCCAGCCGACTTCGACGGGAAGCATCCGGCTCCCCTGCGGTTCAAACCCATCCGGACCGAAACGGTGGAGATGGTGGCCGGGATCAAGATGAAGCGCTTCCTCGGAATTATTGCAGATCAGCGCCTCGACCCGGCCGTCATCATCGAAGTCGGCAAAGATCGCATCCACGCCGTTCCAGGCCGGAACCCGGGTCACCCGTTCGGGAGTGTAGCCATCGGCCCCGCCCCAGTAGACCGGCACGCTGTCGCAGCCGACCGCCGACCGGGATAAGTGGTTGATGAAAACCAGCTGGTCTGTTCCGGCGCCCGGGCGTACCGCGAACACCCGCCGGGCGTTCGCTCCGGGAATGAGCTTCGCGTCGCCGGCTTTTCGACCGGAAAACCGGTAGCAGTAGCTTTGCCCCGAATAATCCCGGCCCGCCGCTCCACCGGCAAACACCACCTCGCCGGTGGCGGTGATCGCCACGTCGGTAGCGTTGAGTGTCGGCAATGCGGTTTGTTCACCGGAACCGCCCCAGATTATAAATGATTTCTGTCCGCTGTCGGTGATATCGCGGGCGGCCACCGCCAGATCATCAATCCCGTCGCCGTCGATATCCCCGGCGGCGGCGGCGAATCCCTGCGTTACTTCGAAACTTTGCCGCAACGTGAAATTCCGGTCGGCGCCGCTGCCGAAGAGCAACAATTTTCTGCCGGTGGACAACACCAGTACGGGTTCCCCGTTCAGCGTCAGGCTTTTGAAAAGGCGCACCGCGGCGACTTTGCCCGGTGCGGCTCCGCCGGGAACCGCGGTGGAAGGGGCGGCAACGACCTCTTCTCCGACCGGGAATGAACTCATTCGTTCGAGCGAAATTCCGTCCGGACCACCCCAGCAGACGTGGATATCCTTCCCCGGGCCGGTGAAGATCGCCAGGTCATCGTATCCGTCACCGTCGAAATCTCCGGCCGCCAGTTGGGAAACCGGGAATTTCAGATCCTGAAAACCACGCCATTCCCATCCCGCTTCGCCGGGGACGAAAATCCGCAGCCCCCCGTGCCGACCGAACACCAGCGTCGCGGCTTTGCCGCCGTCGAAACGTCCGGCGGCGACGGCAAAAGCGTGGGGCGCGGGCAGCTGCAGGTGGTATTTCCCGGTGATCCCCTCCGCCGAACCGAAGTAGATGTCGCTGGCGACATAGGGAGCCGAAGCGTCGTCGTATCCGGCGAGCACCACATCATCAAACCCGTCGCCGTCGATGTCCGCGACCGTACCCGAGAGGGTGCCGCGGCTGAGCAGCGACACCTCCGTGCCGTCGGAACGGATCACCGTCGCCGGTTGTGATTCATGATGATTCTGGCAATCGGCGAAGATCAGGTCGAACCAGCCGTCGCCATTGAGGTCGTACTGGTAGATGCGCTGGAGTATCCCCGCGCGGGAAACGTACAGATTCTGACCGCCGTTTTCGAATTCGCCGCGCCGGAATGCCTCGAAGCCGCGGGTGACCCACTCCTCCTCGTTTTCGGGAGGGAGGATGGTGCAGGAACAGAGTATTGCCGTCGCCGCCGCCGAAAGCGCGGCGGTAAAGAGAAGACGAGTTGAAAATCGATAACGCATGACTGAACTCCAGCAGTGATAGAATAAAAAAACGTAAGCTGCCCGGGTTGTTAAGACGTCGAATATATCACCCGTTATGGGAATTTTCAACCGCATTGTCCCGGCGTGACGCTTGAAAACAGGCTTTCCGGGGGATATCTTGAAACACGGGAACGGTCATTGTCCATTTCCCGCCATGTCGAAGCCGGAGCAGTTTATGTCCATATATTTTGATCATGCGGCGGCGATGCCGCCCGATGGGGAGATACTCGCCTTTTATCTGGAGGCGATGAAAAAATATTACGCCAATCAGGAGGCCGGGCACCGGCTCGGGTACGAACTCCGTCGGGTGCTGGACGAGGCGGCCGTCGGATTGTCGAAGGCGTTCACCGGTTCGGATGAGTGGCAGGTGGTCTGGGGCGGCAGCGGAACCGAAATTTTTGAAATCTTCTCCGCTTCGCCGGTAGTCTCCGGGCGGCAGGTGATTTCCAGCGGGCTCGAACATCCGGCGCTGCTGGCGGCGCTGCGTCGCCACGCCTCCGGTCTGACGCGGCTGCAGCCGGGACGGGACGGACTGCTGGTGCCGGACGCCGCCACCGGAGAGGTCGCGGCGTTTCATCAGGTGCAGAGCGAACTCGGAGTAATCCAGGATCTGGAAGGATTGTTTTCGGCATTTCCAGGGGCGCTGCGCTTTGTGGATGCGATACAGGCGGCGGGACGGCTCCGGGTTTTCACCGGCGCCGATGTGGTGGCGGTTTCCGGAGTGAAGTTCGGCGCGCCCGGCGGCGCCGCATTGCTGATCAATCCACGCTGGGAGGCCGCCGGACAACTGCTCGCGGCGGCTCACGACCGGCGATCCCGGGAGTATCTCTCCGGGCGGGTCTCCCCCGCGCTGGCCTTGACGCTCGCCTTTGCCGCCGCGAAGCGTGCCGCGGCGCTCGACGAAGCGGCGGAACGGGCGGCCGCGGTCAGTCGTTTTCTTCGCGAACGCTGCATCGCTCTCGGACTTCAGCCGACGATTGCTCCGAAGAATGCGTCACCATACATTCTTCATCTGATGCTGCCGGGGTACCAGGCACAGGTCGTCGTCCGGATGCTCTCGGAACTCGGTTTCATGGTCGCCGCCGGCAGTGCCTGCGCCGCCGAAAGCAAAGAACCTTCACCGGCGCTGCGGGCACTGGGATTTTCAAGGGGCGAGGCTTACGGCGGTCTGCGTCTGAGCATCGGCTTCGAGACCACGATCGCCGATGCGGAAAAATTGTCCGTTGCGCTCGAAACGGCATTGAAAAACTACTGAAAGCAGGTTATGTTTTGCAATTGACGACGGCAATGACAGGTAAATTTTCTGATCCGCATGGAGGAGGGTTAATCGTAAATGTTCAGACATCCGTTTTTTCTGGTGGTGGTGTTTTGCCTTTCGGCGTGAATCGCCGCGGCGCCGGTTATGGAACCGATTGTGGTCACCAACACGGTGCGTTTCAACCCCACGATCCACTTTGCCGGAGTGCAGGGCGGCGGCGCGGAACTCTCCTCGGAAATCAGCAAATTTCTGGCGGCCTGCGGCTGGTTTGATCCGATCCGGGAGGCCAAGGCCGACTACCTGCTGACCATCCGGAACGAAAACGGGCAGCTTGCGGTCGATCTCTCCAGCGGGGGAGCTCCGGTCGGCAACTGGCGGGTGCGTGCCGATGGTTCACCGCGGCAACTGGCCAAAAATATCGTCGACATGTTGATCGAGAAGACCTTCAGCGACCTGAAAGTGCAGGGGTTCTGCAACTCCAAGATCGCTTTTTGCGCCGAAACCGGCCGGGGTATCCGCAACCTCTACATCTGCGATATCGACGGCGGCGACGTTGAACAGATCACGGCTTACCGCACCCTCTGTGTGGAACCGGCCTGGAGTCCCTCCGGTCGTTCGCTGACCTTCTCCAAATACAACCGGGCGGGAATCGACATCATGGAGATCACCGTGACCAAACCTCAGCGCAGCCGCCGGCTTTCAGCCTTTCCCGGCATCAATGCCGGAGCGGCGATCAGTCCGGACGGACGCAGCATGGCGCTGATCCTCAGCCCCGACCATATGGTGGATCTCTACATCATGGCTCCGGACGGATCCAGAAAACGGCTGACCCGGGGCATCTCCGTTGAAGCTTCTCCCTGCTGGAGTCCGGACGGCAGACGACTTGCATTTGTGAGCGACGAGGGGGGTTCTCCGCGCATTCACATCATCGACAGCAACGGAGCCAACCGCAAACGGCTGCCCTCGATCGGTTCGGACGCGGTCACTCCCGACTGGTCGGGGGACGACCAGATCGTCTATGC
>CAKUKT010000027.1 GCA_934663655.1 uncultured Victivallaceae bacterium | reverse complement strand
CCCAAGATCTACTTCGGGGATGCCACCAGTGCGGTGCGCGGTCGTTGCCGGGTCGAGTTGGTCAGATTCGGAATCAGCCATTCTCAGCGATAGAACGTCATCAGCGGGAACGCCGATCTTTCCGGAGGAAACAGCCGGCTCGATTTATCTGCAGAAGCACAATATTGCCATAGCTTGCGGAAAATTGTTCACAGTTTCCTCCGTGTCAACACTGAACACCGGTATTTTCTGGTACGGGTGTTCAGTCTCCAATTCTTGCCGATGAGCATCTTGATTCCAGTCCCGGAGCATGCCGAACCGGGAGGACGTCAGCACCGGCGTGACATTTTACGAAGTTGTCCACCGGTTGAAGGAGTTCAGTTTGCCTTTTCATCAAGATGGATTAAATTATGTCGAAGGGGCACAATGTGACCTGCTGCGGGAAAAGAGTGTTGTACAAGTAAACGTCCGGAGCAGAAGCAATAAAAAGATGAATATTTTCGGAGACGACCGGGATATCATAGTTCCCAAACTGCGGCGCCTGCTGGACAAACCGGACCATGCCGTCCGCTTTCTTGAGAAAAATTCGCCCGGCCCCGGCCATTGCCACCACTATTACGAATTGCGGCTGCAACTGCGCCACCGTCTGGACACCCCCGAATGCCTCGAAATTGTACCTCCGGAAACCCGCCATTTGACGCTGAGTTTCGCAGTTTTCAAGGCAACGCTGATTTTCCGGGCGGAAAATGACGCGCTGCGCTTTGTCACCTGGAGTAATTCCGCCACCGTCAACGCCAATTTCATCAATGATACCGGCGGCGAAATCTTCTTCCGCCAGCTCGCCCTGATGGATTCCGCCCACGAGAAAAAGCTCTATCCGGAATCCCGGATTGAACTCTCACGTCTCGTGCTTTCGATGTTGATCGAACTCATCTCCACCGCCAAACTTAACGAAAAACTGAACTTCCGGGAGGAGAGTTCCACTGTAGCCAGCGCGGGAAATTACATCCACTACAACTATTTCCGCCCGGAACTCTCCGTCGCCGACATCGCCGGCATCCTCGGCGTCAATCCGCGATATCTGCCGGGACTGTTCCGCCGCCACTTCGGCATGACCGTCAGCGAATACATCACCGAAGCTCGGCTCCGCCGTGCCTGTGAACTGCTCGACTACGGGGATCTGAGCATCGGCGACGTGGCGAAACAGTGCGGCTGGAAACGCCTCAACTACTTTTCAACGGTATTCAAGAAACGCCTCGGGATCACTCCAGCTCAATATGCTAAATCACGCCACAACGGCAAAATCCGTAACGCCGACTGGTTCACCGGATGGATGCTGCAAAATGACAGCCGTGAAAACCTGGGCTTGAAAAAAGACGCCGACGATTCGCATTGAATCGAACGGCGCCTGCCGGATTCACCGACGCAGAGTGGACAACACTCAGACCATTTCACTGTAGTTGCCGAGGAACACGAAATCCTCCCCCGAACCAGAGAGCTCTCCAAGCAGTTTCGCCACCTCCGCGTCGCACACCGAAGCCTCGAAGTCGAGGTAGAAGCGAAATTCAAAATCACGTCCCGGCACCGGCCGCGATTCCAGTTTGAGCAGATTGACGCCGAGCGCCGAAAAACGCGAAATCAACCGGTACAGCGAACCCGGACGGTGCGGCACCGCCACCGTGATGCTGATGCGGTTGGCGCCGGGATAGATCGCGGGCTTTTTCGCAATGCAGATGAAGCGGGTGTAGTTGTGGTCGCTGTCGCGGATCTGGACGGGAAGTTTTTCCAGTCCGTAAAGTTGCGCGCATTCGGGCGAGGCGATGGCGCCGATCGACTTATCCGCCGTTTCGGCGACGAATTTGGCGGCCACCGCGGTGTTTTCGCAGAGCTGAAGTTCCACACCCGGCAGGCTCTTGAGAAATTTCGAACACTGCCCGAGCGCCTGCTCGTGCGAATAAATGTGACGCAGGTCGGAGAGTTTAGTCCCCGGTTTGACCAGAAGTTCGTGATTCACATGCAGTTTAACCCCCCGCACGATGTAGAGGCGGTGTTCGCACAACAGGTCGTAGACCTCACCGACGGTGCCGCGCAGGGAGTTTTCGATCGGCAGCACACCGTATTCGCACAGGCCGCTGTCAACCGCCTGGAACACACCTGCGAAACTGTTCACGTACATGATGTCGGCCAGTTTGAAGAGTTTGTCGCAGGCAAGCTGGGAATAGGCTCCCTCCACCCCCTGGCAGGCAACGGTGCCGGCGGCGGGAAAGAGTTCCGGAGTTTCAGCACGCGCGCATAGCAGCATCTGCGCAAGGGGATTGGTACCGGAACAGGCGTGCTGATAGGAACGGCTGAGTTCAAAAAGCATCTGAAACAGCACCCGGGTGTAGTCGCCGAGTTCCGGTCCGGCCTCGCGGGAGACGCGGAGCAGAATTTCGCGTTCGCGTTCCGGGTTGAGCACCGGAGTGTGTTCCTGCTGTTTAAGCCGTCCGATCTCCCGGGAAAGCGTCATGCGTTCGCGGAAAAGTTCGAGCAGCTTGTCGTCGATCGAATCGATTTTTTTACGATAATCTGAGAGTTCCATGATCTGTATTCCTCCATATCTGATGCACAAGTCAATCTTTCAGGGCCGCCAGGACTTTGGCGAGACGGGGAGTGAGTTCGGCGAATGCCTCCGGCGTCAGCGACTGCGCGCCGTCACAGCGGGCATGCGGCGGATCGTTGTGAACTTCAATAATCACCCCGTCGGCACCGGCGGCGGCGGCGGCCAGCGCCATCGGCGGCACCAGCGCGGCGATGCCGGTGGCGTGGCTGGGATCGACGATCACCGGCAGATGGCTGAGGCGTTTGAGCAGCGCGACGGCGGAGAGATCGAGGGTGTTGCGGGTTCTCTGCTCAAAGGTGCGGATCCCGCGTTCACAGAGGATCACTTCGGAATTTCCGTTGGCCATGATGTATTCGGCGCTCATCAGCAGCTCCTCGATCGTATTGGCGAGACCGCGCTTGAGCAGAATCGGCTTGCCGACGCGGCCGAGCGCCTTCAGCAATTCAAAGTTCTGCATGTTGCGGGCGCCGACCTGGATGATATCGATCTCGTCGAACAGCGGCAACTGGGAAATATCCATGATTTCCGTCACCACCGGCAGTCCGGTCTCCCGGCGGGCGCCGAGAAGCAGCCGGATGCCTTCGTCGCGCAGCCCCTGGAATGAATAGGGACTGCTGCGGGGTTTGAAGGCGCCGCCGCGCAGGCAGGTGGCACCTGCGCGCTTGACCGCGTTGGCGACTTCGGAAATCTGCGCAGCCGACTCCACCGAACACGGCCCGGCGATGATCGCGAAATTGCCGCCGCCGATCTTGAACGAACCACATTCAATTACGGTGTCGGCGGGATGGAAGTTACGGTTACAGCTCTTGAACGGATCCTGAATCCGTTTGACATCCTCGACGAAATCGAGGGCGCGAATGAGTTCGATATCCACGCGCGAGGTATCG
This sequence comes from uncultured Victivallaceae bacterium, assembly GCA_934663655.1. Classification (GTDB taxonomy): domain Bacteria; phylum Verrucomicrobiota; class Lentisphaeria; order Victivallales; family Victivallaceae; genus UBA1784. The sequence goes on along the minus strand of CAKUKT010000027.1, from coordinate 11,288 downwards.
CCGATCAGACCGATCACGGTCCGGCGCGCCCCTTCGGAGAGGTGCACATCCAGGCCGAGCGATTTAAGCCAGCCGGTCAGGTGGGCAACCTGACGTGGTTCCGGGTTGGGTTTCAAGAGAACAATCATTTTCCGTCCTATGCTCCTTACAATTCCGCCGTTTGCAGCCGGTATGGTTCCGGATAAAAAAAACTTCGCGATCCACCAGCAGGTGTGATCGCGAAGTCTTACTTCTTTCCGGCTCCGGCCGGTTACGGCTGTTTATCAAGCCTTCATACCGTCCGCAACGCCGCGACCACCCCTGCCGCCTCTAAAGTAAAAGGCGGTAAAGCCGGTAAAGTTAATGCGGTAATAGCGACGGTTATTCATCTTAAAAACTGATTTTTCTGATTTGGGATATTGCAACCCCGTTAAAACAAACACCACTAATTGGATCGCCCCGTAGGAAGCAATTTCTCAGATATTGCAACCCCGTTAAAACAAACATCACTGTACTGAAATCGCATATCCCGGAGCCGGGCCGATGAAGCCAGCCATCCGAAATACATTTTGTAATATAACACACGAAACGGAGAAATGCAAACCTTAACGGTAAAAAATTTTCGCAACTTGAAAAAAACGCCGATCGAAAGTAAATTAATAGGAATAGATATCACTTCACAAGACCGAAAACACGGGGATTGCTAACTGTGACTTCCATGGAAATCAACGCCGCCCTTCAGACGATGGGGGCCAAAGCCAGACGTGTCGGTGGATTTCTCGCCACGCTCGACGGCGCCGCCAAACGCCGGGCTCTGGAGACGATGGCCGACGCGGTGGTCGCAAACTCAGAATCGATTCTGGCGGCCAACGCCCGCGACCTCGAAACCGGACGCGCGGCCGGACTTTCCAACGCCATGCTCGACCGGCTTTCCCTCGATGAAAAACGAATCGCAGCGATGGCCGACGGTCTGCGGGTCGTCGCCGCCCAGCCGGATCCGGTCGGCCGGGTGATCGAGAAGCGGATCCGCCCGAACGGCTTGGAAATCACCAAAATATCGACTCCGTTCGGCGTGATCGGCATCATCTACGAATCCCGCCCCAATGTCACGGTCGACGCCGCAGGAATCTGTCTGGCGGCCGGCAACGCGGTGCTGCTGCGCGGCGGCAGCGAGGCCTTCAATTCCAATCTTGAACTGGCGAAAACGCTCAACGACGCTGCCGTCGCTTCCGGTATTCCCGACGGCGCGGTGCAGCTGCTTCCCTGGACCGACCGGGAAGCGGTCAGGCTTATGCTCAAACTCGACCGCTACATCGATCTGGTGATTCCGCGCGGCGGAGAGGGGCTGATCCGGATGGTGACTGCGGAGGCGACCATGCCGGTGCTCAAGCATTACAAAGGCGTCTGCCACCTCTTCGTCGATGAAGATTGCGACATCGATGCGGCGGTGAAAATCATCGTCAATGCGAAATGTCAGCGCCCCGGCGTCTGCAATGCGCTGGAGCAGTTGTTGATTCACCGCGGAATCGCGGCGAAGTTCGTACCGGTTTTCGCCGCTGCGATGCGTGAACACGCCGTGGAACTGCGCGGCGACGCGGAGTTCCGGAGTCTCTGTCCCGAAGCGAAAGCGGCGACGGCAGCGGATTTTGATACGGAATTTCTCGATCTTATTCTGGCGGTGAGAATGGTCTCGGGAGTGGAAGAGGCGATCGCTGAAATCAATGAACATGGTTCACATCACAGCGATGGCATTCTCAGTCGTAATCCCGGGAATATCGAGCGCTTTCTCGCCGGGGTGGATTCCGCCGCGGTCTATGCCAATGCGTCGACCCGTTTTACGGACGGCGGGGAATTCGGAATGGGCGCGGAGATCGGCATCAGTACCGACAAGCTCCATGCCCGCGGCCCGATGGGCGCCGATGAGTTGACCAGTTACAAATATCTGGTGCGTGGGAACGGCCAGATCAGATAAACGCAACCGGTTTCGGCCGGTTTATGAGAGAGGCGATTTGAGCAGCCGGAAAACACAAGCGGAACGGAGTTGACCGTCTATGATAGTACCGATGAAAGTGGTGACGCTGCTGGTTCGCGCCGAAGAGAGTGAATTTGCGCTCTCATCGTTGCGTGAGCTCGGGGTCATGCAGATTTCCGGGAATGGCGTTTCCGCATCCTCGGACACCCAGCATCAGGAGGAGACCGTTGCGGCCGAACGACTGGCGTTGGCGGAACTGGAACGGGTGGCTTCCCCGGAATATGACCGTTTCGATGAGAATGCTTCCGGCCAGGAGACGCTGAACCGGGCGGCGTTGTGCGCCGAGGCGATGGCTTCGGCGCGTTCTGAACTCAGCACGGTGGAGCAGCGGCTGCGGGAACTGGCCCCGTGGGGAGATTTCGACAGTGAACTGCTGAAATCGCTGACCGGTCGGGGAATCAATATTACGCTCTGCGCCGGCAGCGAGCGGGAATTTCAGGAGTGCGCGGAACTGCCCGAGGTGGCAGTGGTGAAAATCAGCGTCGCCAAAAAGCAGGTTTTTTTCGCGCTTGTCGCCACCGAGGGGGTCGAACTTCCCGAAGAATTGCCGCTTTTCCGTCTTGCCGGAGATGAGGATCCGCGCCGACTCAACCGCCGCCGGGAAGAACTGAAATCCCGGCTGGAAGAACTTGATGCGGAAATGCGCGAACTGCTGCCCGGACTCAAGGCGGCACGGCGCCGGGTTGCAGAAAGCGAAGCGGAACTGGAGTTCAGCCGGGCGAGGGATGCCTATGACGACCATGAAGCGGTGGTTTCCCTGCGTGGTTTTGTGCCGGTCCCGGAAATCGACCGGCTGCGTGCTGCCGCCCGTCAGCATGGTTGGGGGCTGCTGATACTCGATCCGGAAGAAAATGAAATGGTGCCGGTGCTGCTTAAGGACAACCGTTTTACCCGGATCATCAAGCCGCTGTTCGATTTTCTCGGAATTGTTCCGGGCTACCACGAACTCGACGTCAAGGGCGCGGTGCTGATATTCTTCACGATTTTCTACGCCATGATTATCGGCGACGCCGGTTACGGGGTGCTTTTCCTGCTGGTGGGCTGGATCGCCGGTCGCAAGCTGCGCAATCGTCCGGCGGCGCGTCCGGCGCTCCGTCTGTTCATGATATTGAGTGTGGCCACCGTGATCTGGGGAGCGCTTTCCGGATCTTGGTTCGGGCTGGAGAAAATTCCCGGTACCAACCTCGGGTTCCCCGGTCTGCCCTGCCTCGTCGATGTAAGCGAGAGTGTTCGTCAGGCGAACATACAGATATTCTGTTTCCTGCTGGCGGCGGTGCAGCTCTCCAGTGGACATCTGTGGAAGACGTTTCAAGGCAGGGCACTGCGTCCGAAGCTGGCAAACATCGGCTGGATACTGGTGTTGTGGGGGAACTTCATCCTCACCGTGAGGATCATCCCCCTGCCGGGAGAGTTTCCGGTCTACATGTACTGGCTTTACGGAGTGGGCATTTTACTGGTGATCATCGGCGGAGTGAACTGGAAAGATCCCGCGGATGTCTTCCAGTTTCCGTTTTCGATTATCAACAGTTTCACCGACGTGCTGAGCTACATCCGACTTTTCGCGGTCGGGATGGCGGGCAGCTGCATTGCGTCGAGCTTCAACAGTATGGCGTTCGATATCTGCCGTTCGGCATGGTTCTACATCCCGTTCGGGGTAGTGATTATCCTCTGCGGGCACGGTTTGAACATCGCGCTCGGCTTCATGAGCGTGCTGGTGCACGGGGTGCGCCTGAACACGCTGGAGTTTTCCAATCACTCCGGACTGACCTGGAGCGGACAGAATTTCAAACCATTTCGTGACAACCTCAACAGTAAGGAATAAATCATGGCTCTCACTCCCGACCAACTGACTCATGTACTTGAAAACCTCGGTCTGGCCTCCGGCTATATCGCCGTTGGTCTGGCGGCCGCCGGTTCGTCGATCGGCACCGGCATTGCCGGCTGCGCGGCGATCGGCGCCTGGAAGAAGTGTTACCAGCAGGGCAAGGCGGCGCCGTTTCTGCTGCTGGGCCTGGTTGGCGCTCCGCTTTCGCAGACGATCTACGCGATGATCATGATGATCATCATCAAAGGCAAGATTCTTGAGGATCCTGCCCATTTTCCGATCTATGTCGGCATCGGCGTGGTGGGCGGAATTGCCCAGATGGTTTCGGCGATCTATCAGGGCAAGGCGGCCGCGGGCGGCTGTACGAGTTATGCTGAAACCAACCAGGGATTCGCAAACTCGCTGATGGTGCTCGGCATCGTGGAAACCTGCGCGATTTTCGCGCTGATCTTCAGCTTCATGGCGATGCCGTAACTCCGGGTTTCCGGCAGAAAAAAACCGGCGGGAAGCAGATATGCCTTCCGCCGGTTTTATTTTTATCGACTTCACTCCGGAGCAACGACCCCATCGGCGATGAACGGCTGAAAAAACCGGCGCCTCCACCTCCATCCCCGGCAACAGGTGGTTGACGAAACCGCCGTCAACTTACCGGAGGAGACCGGAAGAGCAAACTGGAATCGAAAATTCACCGCGCCTGAAGTTTCTCGATAATCAGGCGGGCGGCCTTGGCTCCGGAAAGCAACATACCGCCGAAAATCGGTCCCATCCGATAGCCGCCGCTGGTGTTGTTCGCGCTCATGCCGCAGGCGAAAAGTCCGGGGAAGTATTCCCGGGTGTTCTCCACCGTCGAAGCCTCGCCGCTGTCCACCCACATCGGTTTTTCGCCGAGAATGCCGCCGGTCTCGGTATCGAGCCGGATATGCGCCTTTTCGGTCGCCAGGCGGATGATTTCACTCGGGTGTCCGGTGCCGTCGAGCACCACATCGGCGATCACGGTCAGGGGATCGACATGCATGCCGAGCCGTTCGACCGGCGTCCAGTTGATGACCAGCCCGTTGACCCGGCCGGCCTTGAATACAATGTCCTCAACGCTCACGGCGTTGAAGATCTTCGCCCCGCTGTGAACTGCGCCGTAAATAAGGGCGCTGGCCATCTCCACCGAATCAAGGGTGTGATAACCCGCGGCGTCAGGGATTTCGACGTGACGGATGCCGAAGGAGTCGAGGATTTCAAGCGCACTGTCCTGAACCACCACCTCGTTGAAAAGCATGCCGCCGCCCCAGGTACCGCCGCCGGGGGCAAGTTTGCGTTCAAAAACCGCCACCCGATATCCGGCCCGGGCGATGTCGCGCGCCGCGACCAGCGCGGAAGGACCACCGCCGACCATGGCGACATCCAGGGTGAGCGCTTCCTCAAGTTTGGCGCTGAAAGTACGGACAATTGCGGACGAAATCACATTTTCAACTGCAGACATAGGGAACACTCCATTTTCTTCCGGGAAGTTTTATCGAGCCGGTTGGGAAAACCGTCGGGAACTGTTGAACTTCCCTGCGCCGGAATTACCCGGATCAGGTTATACGGGTATGATCTCAGCCCGCGCCGACCACCGGTCGCGGCACCCCGATTCATTGATCTATTAATATACCTCCGTCAAGAGAGTTCGTCAAGTCGGATTCCGGGGGGATGAAGACTTGATTTTCGTGCGCGCGCGACGTATATTATAGAGATGAATCGTTAGTTTTATTTATCCAATCCAGAGAGGCTTCAAGTTTCGCAAATGAATGATAATCAGGATTTGCTCTCCACGGCCGGAGCGCAGGAATACAGTGCCAGTAAAATCACCGTGCTTGAAGGTCTGGAAGCGGTCAGAATCCGTCCCTCGATGTATATCGGTGATACCGGTCCGCGCGGTCTCCACCATCTGGTTTACGAGGTGGTGGACAATTCGATCGACGAGGCGCTTGCCGGTTTTGCCCACAACATCAATGTGGTGATTCATTCGGATAATTCCATCAGCGTCGAGGATGACGGCCGCGGCATTCCGGTGGATATGCACGAAGGCGAAGGGAAACCGGCGGTGGAGGTGGTGCTGACCATTCTCCATGCGGGCGGGAAATTTGATCACAATGCGTACAAGGTTTCCGGCGGCCTCCACGGGGTCGGCGTTTCGTGCGTGAACGCGCTCTCCGACTGGCTGGTGGCGGAGGTATTCCGGGACGGCAAGGCCTATTCGATTGAGTTCAAACGCGGGATCACCAGCCGGGAACTGCATGAACTGGGTCCCACCTCCAAACGCGGCACCCGGATCTCCTTCAAACCGGACGGGACGATCTTCCCCGACACGGTATATGCCTGGGACACCCTGGCCAACCGCCTGCGGGAACTGGCTTTCCTCAACAGCGGCATCCGGATCACCCTCAGCGACGAACGGGAAGTGGACGCTTCGGGGGCAATTAAACGCGAACTCTTCTTTTACGAGGGGGGAATCCGGGAATTTGTCACCCTGCTCAACCGCAACAAAACCGTTATCAATCCCGAGGTGATCTATTTCCACCGCGAACGCGGCGGCATCGATGTCGAAGTGGCGATGCAGTTCAACGACGGCACGCAGGAAAACATCCACACCTACACCAACAACATCAACACCATCGAAGGCGGCACCCATCTGACCGGCTTTCAGGCGGCGCTGACCCGGACGATCAACAACTACACCAAGACGATGCTCAAAAACGACACCACGCTTTCAGGCACCGACGTCCGGGAGGGCCTGGCCGCCGTGATCAGCGTGAAGGTGCCGGATCCGCAGTTCGAGGGTCAGACCAAGACCAAACTCGGGAACTCCGAAGTGCGGGGCATCGTCGAGTCGGTGATCAACGAAGAGCTCGGCGCCTACCTCGAAGAAAATCCGGCGATCGCCAAACAGATCGGCGCCAATGCGATGACCGCCGCCCGGGCGCGGGAAGCGGCGCGCAAGGCCCGTGAATCGGTGCGCGGCAAGAGCGGACTCGAAAGTCTCGGGCTTCCCGGCAAACTCTCCGGCTGTTCCGACCGCGATCCGGAGAAGTGCGAACTCTACATCGTGGAGGGCGATTCGGCGGGAGGTTCGGCCAAACAGGGGCGCAACAGCCGGTTCCAGGCGATTCTGCCGATCCGCGGCAAACTGCTCAACGTGGAAAAGGTGCGTCGCGACCGGATATTCGACAACAAGGAGATTCAATCGCTGATCTACGCGATCGGCTGCGGAATTGACGAAGAGTTCGACGTCACCAAGGCGCGCTACCATCGGGTGGTGATCATGACCGATGCCGATGTGGATGGTTCCCACATCCGGACGCTGCTGCTGACCTTCTTCTTCCGGCAGATGAAGCCGTTGATCGAAGCGGGCTATGTCTACATCGCCAAGCCGCCGCTCTACCGGGTCAGCAAGGGGAAGAAACTCAGCCGCTATATCGACACCGAGGATCAGCTGAACCGTTTCCTGATTGAACTCGGACTGGAGGAGTTCATCATCGCCCGTCCCGAAGGCGGCGACTACACCCCGGAAGAGGCGAAAAACCTGGTGGCGCTCTACAACCGCGCCAGCACCATCTCCTCCGGCCTGCGCCGTTGCGGCATCGCCCCCATGGAATATTTCGCGGCGATAACCGATGACGGTCGTTGTCCGTGCAGCCATCTTTCGGTTCGCGAACCCGACGGCACCAGCACCGCCAACTACTTCTACACTCCGGAGGAACTTCATCAGGCGGTGGCGGAAGCGGAAACCCGGCTCAAGGCGGCGCTGACTAAAACGCCTCCTGCCAATGATGCAGAAGCGGCGGCCCAGCTCGCCGAACTTCGCCGTCACATCGATGTGATCGATATTTTCGAGGCAGCAGAATGTACGGCGCTGGTCTCGGATCTGTTGGCGGCCGGGCTTCGTCCCGCACAGGTTTTTGCGCAGTCGAAAACGCCGGTATTTCTGGTTCGCAACCGCGGCGAGAACGCCAAAGTGCAGTCGGCGCACTCGCTGGCGGAACTTTTTTCGCTGATTCGCGAAGGCGGCAAGCAGTGCGGCGGAATCACCGTCAACCGCTACAAGGGACTCGGTGAAATGAACGCTTCCCAGCTCTGGGAAACGACGATGGATCCGCAAACCCGGTCGATGATCAAGGTGACCATGGAAGACGCGGTGCAGGCCGATCAGATCTTCAATCTGCTGATGGGAGATGTCGTCGAACCGCGCCGGGAATACATCGAGAAGTACGCGGCCAACGTCCGGGATCTCGATATATGATCCCGGAACCGGACGCCATGGAACACAACGATTAAGGAGATCGGCTGCGAAAAGTTTTTTTCGCAGCGGGCGAGTTGGGATGGCCCCGGCACGGCGGTGGATATGCAGTGACAAGAGGTAATGACGAGAGCGATATTGAGAGGAGAGTTCACAATGGCGGAAAAAGAAGTTCCTGCATTTGATAAGGATAAGAGTCTGCAGCTGGCGATCAGCCAGATTGAGAAGGAATTCGGCAAGGGGGCGATCATGCGCCTCGGCGCCTCCGGTGGAGTGGCCGATGTGCCGGTGATCAGCACCGGCAGCCTGGCACTGGATCTGGCGCTCGGGATCAACGGTTTGCCGATGGGGCGGATTGTGGAAATTTTCGGACCGGAGTCAAGCGGCAAAACCACCCTCTGCCTGCACGTCATCGCCAATGCACAGGCGCGCGGCGGCAAGTGCGCGATCATCGACGCCGAACACGCGATCGATCCGCAGTATGCGAAAAAAATCGGCGTCGACATCGACAACCTGCTGATCTCTCAGCCGGACTGCGGTGAAGACGCGCTGAACATCGCCGACACGCTGGTGCGCAGTAATGCGGTCGAAGTGCTGGTGGTGGATTCGGTGGCGGCGCTGGTGCCGCGGGCGGAAATCGAGGGTTCGATGGGCGATTCACACGTCGGCCTTCAGGCGCGGTTGATGTCGCAGGCGTTGCGCAAGCTGACCGGAGTGGCCAGCAAGAGCCGCACCTGCGTGATCTTCACCAACCAGATCCGGGAAAAGATCGGTGTGATGTACGGCAATCCGGAGACTACTCCGGGGGGCAATGCGCTGAAATTTTACGCATCGATTCGCATGGATATCCGGAAAACCAGCGCGATCAAGGTTGGAGACGCGGTGGTCGGCAACCGGGCCCGGGTCAAGGTGATCAAAAACAAAATGGCGCCGCCCTTCAAAACCGCGGAATTTGATATCATGTACAATGAGGGGATCTCCAAGGTGGGTTCGATTCTGGACGTGGCCACCGATCTCGGTCTGTTGGAGAAGCGCGGTTCCTGGTACAGTTTCGAAGGAGAACAGCTTGGTCAGGGTCGTGACCAGACCAAGGCGCTGCTGGCTGAATCACCGGAACTGCAGGAGCGGTTGACGGCCAAAATCAAGGAAAAACTCAGTGCCGCCGCTGCACCGGCAGCAGAGCCGAAGCCGGCGGAGCAGAACTGAACACCGCACAAGCCACCAATCGGCGGAAAATCTATGAATAAACGTTGGTCGAGCATGTTGCTGCTGGGGGCGCTCGCAGCCGCGATGCCCCTGATCGCGGACGAAGCGACCGAACGGCGGCTCGGAGAGATCGCCAGTGAATCCGGCGACTTCAAAAACGCGGAGGTCTATTTCACCAACGCGCTTACCTTCGCCGAAAACAGCCGCGACGCCGAGGCATGGGCGGCCGATGCGCTCAGATTGGGCGAAATCAAGGTTCGGCTCGGCGATGTGGCCGGAGCGCGGGAACTGCTGACGGAATTTCGGAAACGGAATCCGGCGAGATCGGCGGGGCTGCTTCCAGGCCTGATTCTGATCGCCGAAGACAAGCCGGCTGAAGCGGAGGTGTTCCTCGATGCCCTGGTGCGCAATGCTCCCAACGAGCCGGAAAATGCGGAAGCAGCGAAATACCTGCTCGGGATGATGAAACTCCGGCAAAAAGATTACCGGTCGGCGATGCTGCGTTTCAATGCGCTGGCGGCATCCCAGGATCCGCGCTGGCGGGAGCTCGGCATTCGCGGCCGGATTCACACGTTGATCCGCCAGCGTGAGATCACCGCCGCCGAGGAGGCGCTGACGGAAGCGGAAGGAGGCACGGATCCCCATCTGCAAGCGTTGACGCTTTTTGCGGAGGCGATTTCCGGCAAGCTGGCCGCTTTTCCGAAAGGATTTGAGGAGTTCAGAAAGAACTTTACCCCGCGTCCGGATCAGCTGATCAGTGATCTGCTGCTGATGGTGGCGTCCGAGGCGGAAAAGAGCGATCTGCCGGCAGTGGCGGAATTTGCGTATGCAAACGCCTTCAGTTATGCGAGTTCGAAATCCGAACGTGAAGAGATCTTACTCCGGGAAATCAACTTTTTCGCGCCGCGTTCTCCGGAACAGGCGGTAGCGACAATTCTCCGCTACGTGGATCTGTTTCCCTCCTCACCGAAAAATCCGGAACTGTTGCTCCAGGGAGCCCGGTTGATGGCCGGTTCCGGAGATTTTCAGCGAGCCGACACGCTTTTCATGCGGGTAGTCTCGGACAACTCAGCCGACATGAAGTTGCGCCGACTGGCGGCGCTCGACGCGGCGACCTCGGCGGAACAAGCGGAGGACTATTCCACCACCCAGAAGATGTTCGATTTCCTCGAACAAACCGCTCCGGACGCCTATGAGAAGCAGCAGGCCATCATGCGCAGCGGTGAGTTCAGAATGCGTCGTCGCGAATATGACGCGGCAGCTTCGCTCTTTGCCCGCGCGCTCACCGAGGCCGACGGGACAGCGAGCGAACTGGCCAATTTCCGGTTGCTTCAGGCGTTGACGGCGGCGGAACGTTTCGAGGAAGCGCGGGTACCGGCGGAGCGCGCCGCCGCGTCCCGGAACCGGGAATACGCAGATTTCGGCTTGTTCCAGCTGGCGAACTTCGCCGACCGCGAAGGCCGCAGCGCCGAGGCGCGGGAACGCTATTTGAAATTCATCTCCGACGCCGATCCGAAAAATGAACTCATCCCGGCAGCCCGTTTCGCCGCAGCGGAGAACGCCTTCAAGTCAGGTATGTTCTCCGAAGCCGGCGACGAGTTCCAGGCATTCTCCGATCAGTATCCGGAATCTCCGGAATCTCCGTGCGCACTCCACTACGCACTGGAATCTGCATGCATTGTCGGAGATGGAGAAAAAGCGCTCGCCCTGGTGGAATTGTTCGCCCGGCGCCATCCCCGTTCACCGGAGCGTTCCGCGGCGCTGCTCAGCCTCTCCGAATGGCTCGCCGCCCGGCAGGAGTTCACCCGGGCCCTCGAACTGCTTGCGGTAGTAGAGGCCGGCGATCGCGACCCGGCCAACCTCGCCGACGCCGCGTTGCAACGGGCAAAAATCGCCGCCACCCGCGGTTCCCGCGACGAAGCGCTGGGTATACTGCGTGATCTGCTCGGCAAATATCCCGGCACTCCGACGGCGGC
>CAKUKT010000026.1 GCA_934663655.1 uncultured Victivallaceae bacterium | reverse complement strand
ATCCAGTATGTGCTGGAGGAGGCGGCCGAATCGGGAATTGAAGAGGTGCTGCTGATCATCAGTTCCGGCAAGGAGGCGATCATCCGCCACTTCAACCCCGCCCATGAACTGGAAACCCGCCTCGCCGAACGAGGCCGGGACGCGTTGCTCGGCCAATTGCGGGCGATCGACCGGATTGCCCACCTCCATTACGTCTATCAGCAGCGGCTGGACGGACTCGGCGGCGCGATACGGTGCGCCCGGAGTTTCGTCGGCGACGAACCTTTTGCGGTGCTGCTCGGCGACACGGTGATGTCGAGCAGTGCGGATCGCCCGGTGATCGGCCAGTTGATCGATCTGTTTGAAGCGGAAGCGGATGCCGATTGCGTGGTCGGGCTTGAGGAGGTGCCGCGCGAACGGGTGAGCAGTTACGGGATTGCCGCCGGTCGGGAGCTCTCCCCCGGGGTGCTCGCGCTCGACGACCTGGTGGAGAAACCGTCCCCGGATTCCGCGCCCGGAAACCTGGCGGTGGCCGCCCGGTATGTTTTCTCGCCGGAAATATTTTCCAGCCTCGACTCCTGCCCCCGGGGCAGGGATAATGAACTTCAGCTTACCGATGCGATGCGGGCGTTGCTGAACTCCGGTCACCGAATGCTGGGACGGCGAATTTCCGGTCGTCGTCACGATCTCGGCAGCCGGCTCGGTTTTCTGGAGGCAAATGTGCTTTACGGATTGCGAGATCCGGAACTCAGAGAGAAATTCGCCGAATTTCTGCGGCGGATAGATTGTGGAAATTGTTAAAGTGATCAGATTATTCAAAACCAAGCTCAAGGAACTTCTTCATCTCGGCCGCAATGCGGCCGCTCCCGCCGCTTCCCCGGCAACTTCGTCGCGAAATGTTAAAAAGGAACGTCCCGCCACTGGAGGCGGACGAAATGCCGAGAGTGTTCGTCGCGGTTCGTCGGGACGGCGTCGCCGGGAGCGCCCGGACTCCCGCCGGAGGCAGCCTGAGGAGGCCGGGGCACGGCGGGAATGCGATCGTATGCCTGCTTCCGCCGCAGTTCCGCGCCGCCGGGCGGTTGTGCATCCGGAAACGCTGCGCGAGGTGCCGGAATGTGAGGGTAAAGTGAGATTTCAGGATCTGGCGCTGCACCGGGAGGTTTTGTTCGGGGTGCAGGAGGCGGGATTCGAATATTGTACGCCGATTCAGGCGTTGACGCTTCCGGCGCTGCTGGAACGTCGGGATCTGGCCGGAAAGGCGCAGACCGGTACCGGCAAAACGGCGGCGTTTCTGCTGGCTTCATTTACGCGTCTGCTCAACGAACCGGTCGCTGAACTTCCCAACGGTACGCCGCGAATGCTGGTGCTCGCTCCGACCCGGGAACTGGCGATGCAGATCCACAAGGATGCCGAGGCGCTCGGAATGTTCACCGGTCTGGTCAGCGTGGTGGTTTTCGGTGGCATGGATCACGAACGGCAGCGGCGTTCGCTCGATCAGCGGATCGATCTCCTGATCGGTACTCCGGGGCGGGTGATCGACTATTCCCGGGGGTCCAGCCTTGATCTGTCCAGGGTGGAGATACTGGTGGTTGACGAGGCGGATCGGATGCTGGACATGGGGTTTATTCCCGATGTGAAGCGGATTGTGTCACAGCTGCCGCGCCGCGGCGAACGTCAGACCCTGCTTTTTTCCGCGACGCTGGATGACAGCATTCTCCGGTTGTCGTCGGGCTGGCTGGCCGATCCGGTGGTTATTGAGAGTGAACCGGATCATCTGGTCAGTGAAAACATCAATCAGGTGTTTTATTCGGTGTTGCGGGAGGAGAAGCTGGCGGTGTTGCTCTATATTCTCTCGCACGAACAGTATGACCGGGTGTTGATTTTCGGCAACCGCAAGGATGTGAATCTGCGCCTTCAGCACGATCTGGCTCGTTACGGCTTCGCGGTGCCGGTGCTTTCCGGTGACATCCCGCAGGAACGGCGCATCAAAATTCTCGAACGCTTCCGCAATGGTTCGGAAAAGGTGGTGATCGCCACCGACGTTGCCGCCCGCGGCATCCATGTCGATGATGTATCGCTGGTCATCAATTACGATCTTCCGGAACGGGCCGAGGATTATATCCACCGCATCGGCCGGACCGGGCGCGCCGGGCATACCGGTAAATCGATCAGCTTCCTCTGCGAATACGGCGCCTATTACCTGCCGGAGATCGAAAAACTGCTCAATGTTCAGTTCCCCAGTGTGCTGCCGTCGGAGGAGATGCTGGCGCTGCCGCCGGAGGTTCCGGGGGCGGCAAAGGAGTTGCGGGCGGAGTCCGGCAGCCGCCGGCATTGCGGTGAACGTCGTTCCGGCGGGAGATCGCAGGTGCGCGGGCGTTGATTCCCGGTTGTGAAGCGGCGCTGTTCAGCCGGCGCTCCGGCGTTTGAACTGAAGCAGCGGCAGCGCCGGTACGGTGAGCCGGCTGAACTTGGTTGTTCCGGAACCGGATATCATATTCAGCATGGTATCGAAGGCTTTCGCGGTCATGGCGGCGAAATCCTGCGGAATGACGAAAATCTCCTCGAAGTTGTCCTCATCGGCATTCCAGGCGTCGAAAACTCCGGCCGAAAAACGTGCGCCGGGAAAAAGTCGGCGCAGCTCCCCGGCTTTTTGCCGGACCGGTTCCGGGTGGTCTCCGGCGATGAAAATCTTTTTGCTCTCCGGTCCGGGGGCGCGGAGAAACGGTGCGAACCCCTCTTCCCGGGCCCGGGTTACCGAATTGATGCTGCCGAAGCAGGATATCCGGGCATCGGCGCCGATTTCAAGTGCGGCTTCTCCGAGTTGGCGGGCGCCGGTGATATTGTCGGCTTCGACCGTTACGGTGGCGCCGTCGGATTCGAGAGGGGTGCGGTCGATGAAAACCAGCGGGGTTCGGCGGCGCACCAGCCGTTCGACCATTGAAGAATGGCTTTCAAACTGCGGCGGAAGTACGAAGATTCCGTCCACCCGGAGCATGATCAGGCGTTCGAGCATGCGTTCATAAACGTCTGATTGCTGATGATAGAGGGTAATCATCAGGTCGAAACCGGCGTTGCCGGCAAGTTTGCTCAGATTGATCCCCGGCTCCAGTTCCACCTGATGGGTCAAAGACGGCAGCAGCAGTCCGAAAAGTTTTGAACACCCGGCCAGCAGGGAACGGGCTGAAGCATTGGGAATGTATTCCAGTTCACCGGCGCATTGCCGGATCCGTTCCGCGGTTGGCGCGGCGACGCCGGGATCGCCGCGCAACGCCCGGGAAACCGTCGAGGCGGAAACTCCGACTGTGGCGGCGATGTCGTAAATGGTTACTGCCATGGCGGGAGAAGGGGGACCCCGCGCAGGGAACTCTTATTCGGCTTTGATGGATTCGAGCCGCAGCACCGGCAGGGTCCATCCCGGCACCCGGTATTGCATGCCGGTCAGGGAAACTTTTTTGTTGACCAGCGGCAGGAGTTCATCCGGGGAGGCCGCGCAGACGAAACAGAGGTTGGCGGTGTCGCCGGTGAGCGCGAAATCGGTCGCCCGGTAGCTGCTTCCGGCTACTCTGACCAGCACTCCGCTGTACTTCTTCTCTCCTTCTGGTTTGCCGGGATCGATACCGAGCACCTGCAACGCTTCCGCCTGGGTTTTAAGCGCACTCTCCTTGTCAACGGCAGCTTTAACTTCCGCGGGCTTTTCGGTTACAGCAGGAGCAGCTTTCTCTTCAGCGGGCTTTTCAGTTGCGGCGGGTTTGGCGGTTTCGGCGGGTTTTTCAGTCGCAGCGGGTTTGGCCGTTTCGGCGGGTTTTTCAGTCGCAGCGGGTTTGGCCGTTTCCGCGGGCTTTTCGGTTACAGCAGGAGCAGCTTTCGCTTCGGCGGACTTTTCAGTCGCGGCGGGTTCGGCCGTTTCCGCAGGCTTTTCGGTCGCAGCCGGGGCAGCCTTCGTCCCGGCATTCTTTTCCGCTTCCGTTCCGGATGCCTGTTCGGCGTCGGTTGCAGCGCTGTTTTCCGGTTCGAGTTTATCGGGATCCATCACGAAGTCGAGGTAGTACTTCACCGTATAGAAGCGGATGTTTTCCGGAACCTCAACTTTGAGCCAGCCGTATCCGGCATCACCGAGAACCTTGACCGTGTCCCCCTTGGACAACTGCGTGATCACCGGCGCATTCTGGGCACATTTCGAACGAACCGCAATATCAGCCAGGACTTTGCCGTCCCGCACGTAAACTCCGGAGACATATGCCTGGGTTTTGGCCGGAGCATCGATCTCCGCCCAGTTGCCGACAATCCGGCGGATCGTCACCTTGTCCCCCTGTTTAAGTTTGACCACCACCGGGGACTTCAAGTCGGATTTAAGCCTCACATTGAGCAGGTCGGCGTTGACGGCGCCCTCGATTCCCGGTGCGGCGTTCAACGATCCGGCAATCCCCATGAAAACCACGCCGAGCATCGACATCCACAAACTCTTCATCTTGATTCCCCTTCCGAATAGTGGTAACCAGCCGACTGAAAACCGCAACGATTTTCAGAAAGCAATTGAAAAAAACTCAAAACGGAGCTACATTTTATCGTCCGGCAGACGAACCGCGTTTCCGGGAAATCCCATCCGGCGGAAAATTCAGCTGCCGGGTCATCATGTATAATATATATTTAAAGGAGAGTTCTACAAGTGAAAATGAAAAAAAATCTTCTTTTATTGGCGTTGATGTTGTTTTTCTCCGGTTGTGTCTCCGCTCCGGAGAATTCGTTGTACGGTACGATCTGGCGTCCGGAGGATTCTCCGGAGGGCGCCCGGCTGGAGATCACTCCGGATGGACGGATCGTCGGGGCTACGCCGGACAACTATTTCTTTGCGCCGGTGAAATTTCCGGAACCGGGCAAGGTGGAGTTCGCTGCGATAGCGGTGACCCGGCGTGCCGGTCCGAACGGCGAGTTCGAGCAGAAGTTCCTGCAGGCGTTGAATGAAACCGCCGGTTATCGGCTTGAAGACGGCAAATTGATTCTGCTCAACGGTGCCGGTGGAGAAGTTCTCCGGCTGGATTTCACCGGCAAATCCCAATTGCCGTCCGCTTCGGGTAGTGAGAGCCAGACGGCGGAATAATCTTCGGTTCAGCGGGAGAAGAACGGTGGGCGAAATTCAGGCGGTGGATGCCTTTGTGCGTTATCTGCGCAACGAACGTAATGCTTCGGAGCATACCATCGCTGCATACACCACGGATATCGCGGAATTTTCCGAATCGTTCGGTGAAGAGGGGGAGTTTGATGACTGGCGTAAAGTCGGTCGGGAGGCGGCGCGCAACTTCATTGTGGAGCTGAGTCGGCGGGGTGTGGCTCGGCGTTCGATTCAGCGCAAGCTGGCGGCGTTGCGTTCATTCTACCGGTTTCTGCAGCGGGAGCTTGACTATCCCGCCAATCCGTTCGCCGAGCTCCCCGCTCCCAAGGCCGGAAGGCCGCTGCCGCTGGTGATGAACATCAATCAGGTCGAAAACCTGATCGAAGCGGTCGGCTCCTATTGGCGCGACGCGGTCGCCTCCGGAATCGCCAGAAGTGCCGAGGGCGCGGAATTTGCTTCCGCCCGGGATACGGCGATGGTTGAGCTGATCTATTCCGGAGGATTGCGTATCGGCGAAGCGGTCGGACTCAACTACGGCGATCTCGATCTGGCCGGAAATTCCGTGCGTGTCCGGGGCAAAGGCAAAAAGGAACGGCTGGCGATTCTCGGCGCTCCGGCCCACCGGGCGGTCGCCGCCTATCTGCGGTTGCGCCGGGAATACGGCGGGGGCCGGGAACCGGCGTCGCCGCTGTTTCTGAATCAGCGCGGCGGCAGATTGACGGCGCGCTCGTTTCAGCGTGATCTCAAAAACTATCTGACCGCGGCGGGGTTGCCGGTTGATTTTACTCCGCACAAACTGCGGCATTCGTTTGCCACCCACCTGCTCGACGCGGGAGCGGATTTGCGCAGCGTTCAGGAGATGCTCGGGCATGAGAATCTCAGCACCACGCAGATATACACTCATGTGAGTGCTGAACGCATGAAAAACGTCTACAAAAAAGCGCATCCGCGGGCAAAATGAACGAACTCTTCCCCGCGCTTCCGGTCTCCGGATATCTTGAGCGAATTGTCTCCGCGTTGCGCAGAACTTCCCGGCTGATTTTGTCGGCGTCTCCCGGCGCCGGGAAGACCACGCTGGTGCCGCCGGCGTTGCTGGAGGAGTTTTCCGGGCGGGTGCTGCTGATTGAACCCCGCCGGATCGCCGCCCGGGCCGCCGCTGCGCGGATAGCGGAATTGCTGGGGGAGGTGCCCGGCGGGAGGGCAGGGTATGTGGTTCGCGGCGAAAGTCGTCGTTCCGACGCCACCCGGCTGCTGGCGGTTACTCCGGGGGTGTTGCTGCGGATGATTCAGGATGATCCGATGCTCGACGGCGTTGACGCGGTTATTTTCGACGAGTTTCATGAACGGGCGCTGGAGTCGGATCTCGCTTTCGCCTTTGTGCTCGATATGGCGCGGGAATTGCGCCCGGAATTGCGGCTGGTGGTGATGTCGGCTACGCTTGATCTGCCCGGTCTGGCCGCAGTCATGCCGGAGGCGGAGACGATCGAGGTGCCGGGGCGGGAATATCCGGTGGAGATCCACTACCGGGAGAGTTCGCCGTCCTGGCGGGAACTTCCCCGGGAAGCCGCCCGGGCGGTGATGGAAGTGTCGCGGCACTATTCCGGCGGGCGACTGGTTTTTCTGCCGGGAATTGCGGAGATCGAAGCAACCCGGCAAATGCTGGCATCCGAATTACCGGCGGATTTTTCGCTCGCGGTGCTCCACGGCGGGTTGACGCTTGCCGACCAGGGGGCGGCGTTGCGCCCGGCGGCCGCCGGAAAGCGGAAAGTCGTTCTCGCCACCAATGTCGCGGAAAGCAGTCTCACCGTCGAAGGGGTGTCAATCGTGATTGACGGCGGCTGGGAGAAGCGTTCGTGTTATCAGCCGGCGGCAGGGATGAGTTTTCTCGAACCAGTGCGGATTTCCCTGGCGTCGGCTCGGCAGCGGGCCGGACGTGCCGGTCGTACCGGTCCGGGAGTGGCGCTCCGCCTCTGGGGGCAGGGGGAGGAGATCAACCGTCGCGAACATACGCCGCCGGAAATTTTCGAGTCCGAATTATCCGCGCTGTTGTTGCAGTGTCTGCGCTGGGGAGCCCCACCCGAACGGCTCCCGTTTCCCGATCCGCCGCCGTCGCCCCGACTGGCGGCGGCCGCGGAATTGCTGCATTCGCTCGGTGTTGTGGATGAATCGGGGGGATTGACCGCGACGGGACGGGAGATCGCAGTTCTTCCGGTGCATCCGCGCATCGGTACGATGCTGGTGAAAGCCCGCCGGTTCGGGTGGGAGGCGCTGGCGGCGGAGATCGCCGCGGTAGTCGAGGAGAACGGCGAACGTGACTTCCGGGGTGATGCTGATCTGCGCCGCCGGGTGCTGGATTTGCGCCGTCGTCCGGAACGCCATCCCCGGCAACGGAATTTGCTCCGGCAGCTGCTGCGCCAGTTTGAGGTCCGCTATCGGGAGATCGATGTGGAGGAATGCGGTATTGTCGCCGCCTTCGCCTGGCCGGAATGGATTGCTCAATCCCGCGGCCGCCACCAGCGGTTCTATCGGCTGGCCGGAGGGCGTTCCGGGATGCTGACGCCGGATGATGATCTGATCGGGGCGGATTTTCTGGCGGTGGCCAGACTGGAAGGCGGAACCGGACGCGACGCGGCGATCCGGTTGGCTGCCCCGCTCGATCGTGACCAACTGTATGAACATTTCGGAGCGGACTTCCGGGAGGAGAGGGTGGTCGACTTCGATCCGGACTGCGGCCGCGCCGCGGTACGGCGGGAGAAACGTCTGGGGGCTCTGGTGCTCGAATCCGCCCCGGCGGCAGATGATGACGGCTGCATCGGGCGCGAAGTGCTCGCCGCTGCGATCCGCCGCGGTATTGAACTGCCGCCGCCGGAGGCCGCCGCCGCCCGGAGATTGCTGATGCGGGTGCGTTTCGCCGCCCGCAATGAACCGGAGCTTTACCCCGATTGGGAAGGCGGAAAATTCGCCGCGGCGCTGCCGGAACTTGCCGGGGGATTTCTCGGCAACGTCCGGGATTTCGCCTCGCTCCGTTCCATCGAATGGCTGGCGGTGGAACGCCTGGCGTTGTCCGGCTGTCCCGCGCTGGACCGGCTCTATCCGGATGAATACATTACTCCGGGCGGGACGCGGTTGCGGATCGATTATTCCGGAGATTCGCCGATGATTTCGGTGCGGGTGCAGGAGCTCTACGGAGTCGATTCTCATCCGACGGTCGGAGCCGCCCGGTTGCCGTTGAAAATCCAGCTGCTTTCCCCGGCGCAGCGGCCGATTCAGATCACCTCGGACCTGCCCGGATTCTGGCGCGGTTCCTGGGAACTGGTGCGACGGGAAATGCGTTCCCGCTATCCGAAACATGACTGGCCGGAACATCCGGAATCCGCTCTGCCGCCGAAGAAGAAAAAAAATCCCGGCTCCCAGAGGGGAAACCGGGTAAGTTGACTGCCTTCAGCCGACTGAGTGCGGATCACTTCGCAACTTCATCCGGCGGGAAGAGCGCCGTCGCCGTCCGGATGGTTACGGCAAAGTTGGAATCGTGCCCGATTCTACCGTGAACCGCTTCGCTCCCCGGGGAACGAATGAGTGGGTCGAACCCTGCACGTAGTTGATGCGTTTCGCGTTGGGAGCATTGTTGTAGAGAATGGTAACTCCCGACGGCGGGCAGATGTAGTCTCCAAGCCCGGCTCTGGGAATTTCCAGCGGACATTTGGCGCGTTTGATATGGTTCACGGTATCGTAGTAGTTGAGACCGGGCACATATTCGAGCCGCCAGTCGCCGACCGCTCGTCCGGCGGTAATGCCGCCGAGATCGCAGCACCAGGGAATGTCGGCGCGGCAGAGCGTCACATCCGGATCCAGTCCGGCCGCCCACACCGCCTGCAGACCGCCCTGGCTGTAACCATCGGCGACCAGATCGCGGCCGTTCCACTCCGGAAGCGTCTTCACGTACTGGAGCGAACGCATCACCCGCAGCGCCATGCCGTTGAAGTAGGCGGTGTCGGGATCGGCGTTCTCCCGCGGACTGAATGCATAGGAGTATTTGCCGTCGCGGATGCTTTTGGCAAATTCACTGTAATATGCTCTGTCCTGATTGAGTTTGAAACCGTGCGCGTTGACGAAGAAGGCGATCCGATTGTCTTTGAGCTGGTTCGGCGAGGGGAAATAGGGCGGGCCGTCATTGTAGCCGTAGTAGAAAAGCCGAGCCGGCAGCGATTTGGGTTTCGCTCCCTCCGGAATCGCCAGATAACCGGTCACCGGACGCGGACCGGCGCAGTTCACGGTTACTTCATAGAGATTGATGCCGGGCACCTTCGAATCGACCTGCTTGCGTTCGGCAGTGATCGGCGTTGCCGCGAGGCGTTCCTTCTGGCGTGCCCAGTAGGCGTCGAAATCCTCCGGTTCGGGAACTGCCTGAGTGATTTTTTCAATTTCCACACCGGCGCCGCCGTCAAATTCCACTGCCTTTTTCCGGCCGTTTGCCTCGGTGCGGATCAATGCATTGCCATCGCTGTCGCTGAGCCGGGCGTTGACCCGGACGAAACCGGGGCGATCGAGCGAAGTTGTTACCACCAGCGGCTGATCCGGAGTCACGCGGGCCAGACCGTTCTCCTTGACGCCGTCATCACCGTCGCGCAGCCATTTGAGGTAGGCTTCCTTTACCGGTTCGCCGTTGTCGTTGACCCGGATGGTGAAGGTCATCTGCTCGCCAGGAGCGTAGACCGCGCGATCACGATCGGTGGAACCATCCACTGTGAGCGTAGCCGGAATATCGGCCGCACCGCAGAAAATGGCCAGTAACAGTGTAAAAGATAAAACTGCGGATCGGAAAATCTTCATTTCTCACTCCCGTTTAATTGTCTGCTTTTCTGGTAATCTGGATTTTCAACTGTGAAATCCAACCTGCTCGGTCAGCGTTACGTCTCAAAGACCGAAATCGGGTTTCCCGGTCCAAGGGATGCGGCGGACCCAGGTCACGCTTACGAAAAAAACCTTTCCGGAATCGACGTGACACCGATCGCCCGGAAAGGTCAGACCGAAACAAATGAACGGAATCAACCGAGGCGGGCTTCCAGCGCCTCCAGTTGTTTGGCGAGTTCGGCGGGCAGATGCGAGCCGAATTTCGCGTAATGTTCCTTGATCATGGCCAGTTCATTCTTCCAGCCGGGGATGTCCACGGTCAGCAACTGCTCGAGATCGGCAGGAGTGACTTCATTCTCAAGCCCGGTGAGGTCGATCGCTTCCACCGTCGGCAGCACGCCGATGGCGGTGTCACGCGCCGCGCCGCGGCCGGAGCAGCGCTCGAAGATCCACGCCAGCACCCGGCTGTTGTCGCCGAAACCGGGCCACATGAACTTGCCTTCGGCGTTCTTGCGGAACCAGTTGACGCAGAAAATCTTCGGCAGGTTGCCCTTCGCCGCGCCGGTCCGGCCGATCTTCAGCCAGTGAGCGAAGTAGTCTCCCATGTTGTAGCCGCAGAAGGGCAACATCGCAAACGGATCGCGGCGGACCGTACCGGCCTTGACGTCAAGCGCCGCGGCCGTAACTTCCGAACCCACGGTCGAACCGATGAATACTCCGTGTTCCCAATCTTTGGCCTGATAGACCAGCGGCAGCGTCGAAGGACGGCGGCCGCCGAACAGGAACGCATCGATCGGCACTCCGGCGGGATCTTCCCATTCCGGAGCGATCGCCGGGCAGTTCTCGGCGCGGGCGGTGAAACGGGCGTTCGGATGCGCGGCCTTTTCCGTGGCAGTGGCCGGATCCCATTCATTACCCTTCCAGTCGATCAGCTTGCCGGGGGCGTCGTAGCCGATGCCTTCCCACCAGACGTCACCGTCTTCGGTAAGCGCGACGTTGGTGAAGATCGTGTCCTTCGCGCAGCTGAGCATCGCGTTGGGGTTGGACTTCATACTCGTGCCGGGAGCCACGCCGAAGAAACCGGCTTCGGGGTTGATCGCGCGCAGACGTCCCTCTTCGTCGAACTTCATCCAGCTGATATCGTCGCCGACGGTTTCGACCTTCCAGTCCTTGATGGTCGGAATCAGCATCGCGAGGTTGGTCTTGCCGCACGCCGACGGGAATGCGCCGGTGATATATTTGACTTCGCCGGCCGGGTTGGTCAGCTTGAGGATCAGCATGTGTTCAGCCATCCAGCCCTCGTCACGCGCCTGCACCGACGCAATCCGCAGCGCCAGGCATTTCTTGCCCAGCAGCGCGTTGCCGCCGTAACCGGAACCGAAACTCCAGATTTCCCGGGTTTCCGGGAAGTGCGCGATATATTTCTTGTCGAGCGGAGCGCACGGCCAGATGCCGTGATCGGACTCACCGGGAGCCAGCGGTTTGCCGACCGAATGGACGCAGGGCACAAATTCGCCGTCGCCGAGAACTTCGAGCACCTTGGAACCGACGCGGGTCATGATGTGCATGTTGGCGACCACGTAGGGGGAGTCGGTGATTTCGACGCCGATCTTGGCGATCCGGGAACCCACCGGACCCATCGAGAAGGGGATCACATAAAGCGTACGCCCGGTCATGCAACCGTTGTAGAGCGCGCGCATCGTCTTCTTGAGTTCGACGGGATCGAGCCAGTTGTTGGTCGGACCGGCATCCTCCTGCTTCGCCGAAGCGATGAAAGTACGGTTTTCAACCCGGGCCACATCGGTGGGATCGGAACGGAACAGCAGCGAATTGGGACGCTTTTTCGGATTGAGCCGGATCGCCAGTCCGGAGGCAACCATCTCGTCACAGAGACGATCATATTCGGCCCGGCTGCCGTCACACCAGTAAATTGCATCGGGGCGGCAGAGTTCCGCCCATTCATTCACCCAGGCCACCAGCCTGGGGTTGCCGGTCGGAGCGGCATTGAGCATTTTAACCATGATTGCGAATCCTTTTCGTTATGGTTTTTACGTTAAGGTGAATTGTCAAAGCTGCAAAGAGGCTTTCGCCTCTTCAACCAGTTTCATGAATTTACGGCCGTATTCGACGTAGATCTCCGTGCACTTCTGTTCGTCCATCCTGCCGTTGGCGTCGTGGAAAACCGAACCCATGTGCGGCTCCATCGAAAAACCCCCGTCATAGCCGTTTTTCAGCAGATCCGTGACGATTTTGCGCACATCGCCGTCGCCTTCTCCCGGCCAGGTGTATTCCGCTTTCGCGAAACCGTTGTCCTGCATACCCAGAGCATGGCCGTCCTTGATATGGACATAGCTGATAAATTCGCGGACGTTGCTGTAAAATTCCCAGGAGCTCTGCATGGATCCCAGTTCGTCGCCCCGGGAACGATCATAATTGAGCACCGGATTGCCGGTGTCGAAAACCAGTTTGAAATTCGGAGACTTGACGTGATCAAGCAACTTCAGCGTATGTTTCCAGGACATGCCGCCGTAGTTGTTGCAGTTTTCGTGCAGATAGATCACTCCGGCGTCTTCGCACATCTTGACGAGGATGTTGACCTTGCGGAAAACCTCCCGCTCCGTCTCCGCATCAAAAGCCGGCCGCTTCCATTGCGCCCGGAAACTCATTCCCCGCAGCATGGAGCAGTTGAGGCGCTTCATTCTGACCAGAGCTCGTTTCAGCTGGGCGGTCGTCGCCTCAAAATCGGCCTCGGAAAAGGGATCCCATCCCCAGTTGGCCACCGCGCTGCCGAAGCAGTTGATTCTGATCCCGGAATCGGCCAGCGCCGCGCAGACCTCTTCAAATTTTTCTTCGGGAAGGTCGTGGATGTTTTTGTTGTCGATATTGCGGGACTCGATGAATTCCCAGCCAAGCCGCCTGGTCGCGGCGATCTGGCCCTCGATGCCCCGTGCTGCTTCGTCGGCAAAACCGGTGTAGTACATTTTCGAACCTCTCTCCTGACTGAATGTGATCAACGATATTCCGGAATCATATTCCCATGGGCGGCGAACAATTCGTCGCACATCTTCACGATTTCATCGAGCGAAAGTTCCGCCGCGGTATGCGGATCGAGCATCGCCGCCTGATAAACCAGTTCCCGCCGGCGGGTGAGCACCGCCTCGATGGTCAGCTGCTGAACGTTCACATTGGTCATATTCATCGCCGCGCACTGGGGCGGCAGCGCTCCGACGTAGCAGCCCTGGACGCCGTTGCCGTCAACCAGACACGGCACTTCCACCACCGCGTCATCGGGCAGATTGGTGATCAACCCGTGGTTGAGCACGTTGCCGCCGATCCGCGAAGGTTTGTCGGTCAGAATCGACTCGATGATCTGCGAACCATATTCAAGCGAGAGTTCGTGCCCCAGATGGGGATCGTTCGCAAGTTTCTGATATTGCTCTTTCCATTCCTCGATCTGGTTGATGCAGCGGCGCGGGTACTCGTCGAGCGGGATCTTGTATTCCGCAATCAGTTCAGGATAGTCACGCTTGATCCAGTAGGGGGCGTATTCGGCGTTGTGTTCGCTTGATTCGGTCACGTAGTAGCCGAGGCGCTGCATCATTTCGATCCGGATCATGTTGCCGTGTTTTTTCGCCGGATCGGTGGCGCGTCGCCACTCCCGGAGTTTTTTCGCTGCGATGCGTTTGAGTTCCGGATAGAGATCCCGGCCGTTTTCACGGATGGAGAGCAGCCAGGCCATGTGGTTGATGCCGGCGATATGGGTCTGGATTTGCGCGGCGCGTTCACTGTTCCACTCCTGGCCGAGGGTCTGCAGCAGGCTCTCGGCGCATACCTGCACCGAATGGCAGAGCCCGACCGTCTTCACTCCGGAACCACGAAGCATCGCACCGGTGAGCATCGCCATCGGATTGGTGTAGTTGAGGAACCAGGCATTCGGAGCCACCTCCTCGATATCGCGCGCAAAATCAAGCATTACCGGCGCCGTCCGCAGCGCCCGGAAAATTCCGCCGATGCCGAGGGTGTCGGCGATGGTCTGGCGCAGGCCGTACTTTTTCGGAATTTCAAAATCGATCACCGTCGAGGGTTCATATCCGCCGACCTGGATCGCGTTGACGACGAAATCAGCTCCGCGCAGCGCCGCCTTACGGGCCCGGACGCCGAGATGGGTGGTGATTTTGGCCCGGGAATTGTTGATATTCGCATTCATGGCCTGCAGAATTACTTCTGATTCATGCAGGCGCTTGGCGTCAATATCGTAGAGGGCGAAGTGAGAATCGCGCAAGGCGTCCCGACACATGCAGTCGCCGATCACATTACGGGCAAAAATGGTGCTGCCCGCGCCCATGAAGGTTATCTTTGCCATTTTGATCCTCCTGCAAAGGTTGAAATCCATATAATATACCGCCGTTTTCCGGTAAAGTAAAGTCGTTTTCTTCCAGAAAGAGCCACTTTTTTCAGCGCCGCCGGTACGGCGGTCAGGCGCGAAACTCTTCAACCGCGGCGCCGAGCCGGGAGAGTTTGCCCACCAGATCCTCATAGCCGCGGTAGATGATTTCCGCCTGATGGATCACGCTTTCACCCCGGGCGGCGAGGGCGGCGATCACCATCGCCATTCCGGCGCGGATGTCCGGACTGGACATCTCAACGCCGTGGAGCGCTGCCGGTCCGGTGACCACTGCCCGGTGGGGGTCGCAGACGATGATATTGGCTCCCATGCTGATCAGCCGGTCGGCGAAGTAGATGCGGCTTTCGAACATCTTTGCGAAAAACATCACACTGCCCCGGCACTGGGTCGCCGCCACCAGCGTGCAGCTCATCATGTCCGAAGGGTACT
>CAKUKT010000025.1 GCA_934663655.1 uncultured Victivallaceae bacterium | reverse complement strand
GGGTTGAGAACCCTGCACCTTATGGGTACGGCTGCCGCCGTACCACTTTTTTTGGACAGCGAAATAGACGCTGGTTACCGATATGGAGAAAAACCGATTGGTCCTCCAGATTGGCAGAGGGATATCGGCGGAATGCAACCTGTTTCAACCGGCACCAAAACGGCAACAAAAATAAAAAAACAGCGGATTTACCTTGTCCGGCAATCCGCTGACTGTCATTCACTTAAAATGGTACACCCGTCGCGACTCGAACGCGAGACCTTCTACTCCGGAGGCAGACGCTCTATCCAACTGAGCTACGGGTGCCCATGGTTTTCATATAATATAGAGGCCGGCCGGATAAAAATCAAGGGCTGTCGGAAACTTTCCCGCGATATTCACTCCGCTGTTCCGTTTCAAGCATCCGCATCTTTAATTCTATCTCCCCGGAAAAACCCCCTTCCTCCTTCAACGCCAGTTCATAAAACTCCCGCGCCTTTAACTTGTCCCCACGCAGGCGCTTCACCTCTCCCTGCAGATAAAATAATTTCTGCCGCATCCGGGGCAGCTCCCCGGGGTCAATCCTGGACAACACCTCGTCCGCCTCTTCCAGTCGATCCGTCGCCGCCAGCAGCAACCCCCGGTAATACCGGAATATCGTCCCATCTAATTTCGGCGGAAGCGTGTCAAGATATTCTTCCGCCTCCCGGAAGCGGCAGGCCGACAACAAGCGGGTTATCACATTCACCGCCGCCGCCGGATCATTGTAACAACCCCCCTCACGGAAGCATTCCAGCGATTCCGGCGTCACCCCGCCATCCCGGGCCTCCAGAGCCAACCCCCACGCAACAAAATCTCCGCCGCGGATCCATGGCGCTTGCGAGATAAACGGATACTGCAGATACAGTGCCGCCCCAAGTGTAATCGCTCCTCCTCCAAGATGGCGCAGTTTGCCCGGACGGAGAATAAATGTCAACCAATAGATCCCAAGCAGAATTACATAGGGAATCAACATCATCCGGTAACGCCCGATCACCTCGCGCACGCAAAGCGGCAGCGCCAGCAGCGCCAGCGGCAGCAGCACCACCCCGAAACGACAACGGAAATCCCCAGAAAAAATCAGCAGCAGCCCGCCCGCAACTCCGAATATCATTACCGCCACCGGCCCAGGCAACCAGCGGAGCACCGCCAGTCGTTCCCGCAGAAAATAGTAGTTGAGATTTTCCGGTATCTCTCTGGCAATCGCCAGTTTCGGTAGTCGCGACGTCATGCGCAAAACCGTTTGCGTCAACCGTTGAATTTCCGATTCGCGGGCATCCGTTCCCGCCAATCCTTCCCCGCGCGGAGCATTGTACTCCAGCGTATAGGACAACACCCGGAAGAACGGATTGAATCCATAGCCGAACGCTGCATTAAACGTCGCCGCCACCAGCCAGACCCCCGCCACTCCTCCGGCGAATGCCGCGGTCCGCTTCAGCACCGGACGGTTTTTTACCCGGCGCTGTTTCGCGGTCCAGGCGACCCAGATTATCGCTCCCAGCGCCAGAAAAAATACCGTCGGACGACCCACCGACGCCAGTCCGAACAAGGTTCCCGCCACCGGCGCGGCCCAGCCCGCAAAACGATGATCCCGGGCAATCAGCAGCGCCCAGAATGCAATCAGGCAGAGATTTATACTCAAACCCTCCTGCAATATGGAAAATTCGTACAGCAGTTCCGGACCGTATGCGCCCCAGCATACCCCCGCCAGCATCCCCGTCCAGCGGTGCCGGAAAAGCCGCAGGGCAATGTCGGCCAACGCCGCTGCCCCGATCGCTCCCACCAGCGCCTGCACCGCGAAAACGGCTCCCACCAGATGATGGCATCCATTCAGATACCAGATCGTGAAGATCAACAGCCGGTGGGGGACAAAAAGTACATACTTGGTTGCGTTGGCTCCGCCCCATTCCGAAAATTCCAGCAGCGTCGCCATATCCAGGCCCGCCACCCGATGAAAATACATGAACGGACTGCCGGCATTGGACGCAAAGAATATTATCCGCACCACCACCGCAAACGCGAAGACCAGCCACACCGCTTTTTTTCTTGAGATCATCATGATGATTATAATGTAATTCACTGCATTTAATATTGCAACCAGTGAAAAAAATCTTCGTTACACCTTGATTATCCGTCCTCCGTCTGCTATATTACACATTTGAAGCATTGCGGTCGCGGGCAGTCGCAGCCGACGGTTTTCCGGTCGGCCTGAGGAAAGTCCGGACTGCATAGAGCGGGGAGTCCTTTTGAAAAGAAGGATGCCGCGGACTATATTCCGCGGAAAGACCAGTGCAACAGAAATTATACCGCCGGAAGCCAGCGAGTTTCCGGCAAGGGTGAAATGGTGGGGCAAGAGCCCACCGGGCGTTCGCGAGAGCGGCGTCGTCAAGGTAAACTCCTCCCGCAGCAAGACCAAATAGGGGGCGAGCCGTTGCTCGCGGCGTCAGCAGCCCCGGGTTCTGGTCGCATAGACAGATGATTGCCGTCCGCCGGAAACGGCGGAAACAGAATCCGGCTTACAGCGGTCGTAATGCTTCGCTTCCCGCTCACCGGGGGCTGATGAACTGACAGCTGCGGGCCGGGCGGGTTCGGAAGACTGGAGTTATTGATACCCGCGAGGGTTGAGGATATGTGCACGGACTCGGGAAAGTAAATCCCGCGTTCGGGATGATGAATAGTGATCCGGAACTTGCGGACGTTCCGGCAAGATGGTTTTTTGCTCGGAACGAGTGCCGGGTGAGTATATTCTGCGGAGAAGCTCGGCTCGTTAGTTGCCTTCTCTGCTCCGCCGCCGCACGTTACGGCGATGTTTTGTTATTTGTTTTTTGTCAATAACCAATTTGAAGTGTGAAGCGATAGAATGCCGAAATTTGCGATACTGAGCGATATTCATTCCAACGCCGATGCGTTGGAAGTCGTGCTGGCAAAGTGTGCCGAATTGGGAATCACCGACTTCATCTCCCTGGGCGACATCGTCGGTTACAACGCCGAACCGGCACGTTGTATCGAAATGGTTAAACAGCTTAATTTCGTCGCCATGGTTCGCGGCAACCACGATGATTACACCGCCAGCGGCAATACCGAGATGTCCGGATTCAACCCCAACGCCAAGGCCGCCATCAACTGGACGCGCAAACAGCTCTCGGCCGCCGAACGTGCCTGGCTGGTCAGTGTGCCCTACATCGCGACGTTGCCGAAGTTCGGCGTGACGGTGGTTCACGCCACGCTTGACACTCCGGACACCTGGGGGTATGTGTTCGACGCCCATCACGCCGGCGACAACTTCTCCTATCAGCGTACCGCGCTTTGTTTCTGCGGCCACTCCCACGTACCGGTTGCCTTCTGCAAAAAACCCCTCTCTTCCCGCAACGAACGTATGATCGATTCGATCCCGGAGTGGAATTACAGCGCCGTCGATCCCGCCGCCGATACCGATTTCAACTGTGCCGATGAACTTCCGGTCAACTACATCCGCGGCGGTGTTCACAAATACCTCTTTAACATCGGCAGCATCGGTCAGCCCCGCAATGGTGATCCCCGGGCGAGTTTCGCGGTTCTCGACACCGATAAATGTGTTGTCACCCGCTACCGTCTCCCTTACGATATCGCTTCCGCCCAGCAGAAGGTGCTTGCGGCGGGCTTGCCCGAACGGCTCGCCAGAAGATTGGCTGCCGGAAATTGATCCGGACGGTTTCCGGTTCGGTGATGGGATTTAAAGGGCCGCGACAACGTTTCGCTTATCGGAGTTCTCGCGGCAAGATTGGTGGCGACGGTCTGAAGAATGACGAACAACGGGAAAACTTCCGTGACCGGCTTCCCGCATGGGATTCATCGGGTTCTGGTGGTTAAACCAAGCAGCCTGGGGGACATTCTCCACATATTTCCGGCGTTGGAGGCGATTCACCGGGTTTGTCCGGCGGCGAAGCTGGATTTCCTGATCGCCCCTGCCTTTGCGCCGTTGCTCAGGTACTCCCCGTGGCCGGTCGAACGAACCATCCTCTTTGAACGCCGCCGGCTCGGCGCTCTGTTCTCCTGTGTCCCGGAAACGTTGCGGCTGATCCGCAACCTCCGCCGAGAACGCTACGACTTGGTGATCGATTTTCAGGGACTGTTGCGCAGCGCCTTTTTCGCCGCCTGGGCCCGGTCGCCGATTCATGCCGGTTTTGCCGCGCCCCGGGAACGGGCGGCCGCCTGGTTTTATTCCCGGCGGATTGGAGTTCCCGCCGCTGCTTCGCACGCGGTTGAACGTGCTTTGGCTCTGGCGCGGGGACTGTTTCCGGAGGCCGGCGAGCGTATTCCGGAACCGGAGCTGCCGGTCGATCCGGACGGCCTCGCGGAAATTGCCGGATTGCCGAAACCGGTGATTGCGCTGCTGCCGGGGGCGCGCTGGGAGAGCAAAACATTTCCCGCTTCATTGTTCGCTGCGGTGGCTGAAGCTGTTCACAAACGCCTGCCCGGTTACACTTTTGTGACGGTGGGGGGCGCGTCCGATCGGGAACGGGCCGAGGAAATCAACCGGTTCGGAGCCGGAAAATTTCCCCTGGTGAACTATTGCGGCAAAACGTCAATTCCGGGAATGATCGAACTGCTCCGGCATTCGGCAGCGGTGGTGAGCAACGATTCCGGACCGATTCACGCGGCGGCGTTGCTTCATCGTCCGGTTTTCGCGTTTTACGGTCCGACGTTGCCGGAACTTACCGGTCCATTTGGTTCGGATGTCCGGATTTTCCGGGCGGATGTGGAGTGTTTGGGGTGCAGGCGGCGCGAATGTCCGGGTCGTCTGGAGTGTCACCGGCTGGACGCCGAAACAATTGCCGGTGAAATTGTCAACCGTCTGACCGCGGCACAGCGCGCGGTGCGGACAACCGGTGGCCCCGGGGCCGCCGGCCTGCAGGGGGGGCTTACAAAATGTATTTGAGCTTTATTTCCTTTTTCGCCCGGACCGTCTCCGGCGGCAATCCGGGAAAAAACGTTGTCCGGTTGCGGGGATTCCGGCTGCCGGTGATGGCGGCGCTCTTCTTTTCTCTGCCGTCGTTGTTCGCCCAGATCGGTATTCAGGTTACCTTGAACCGTACTGTTTACATGCAGTACGAACCGGTGTATGCCTGTGTGACATTGCGCAATGACAGCGGGAAACCACTCCTTTTCGGCAATGATCCCCGGCTGCAGGGATTCGTTCTCTTCGATATCCGCGACGAACATGACCGGGCTGTCCCGAAACGCGAAGGGCAGGAAATTTCGGTCGCCGGCCTGGTGCTGGGGCCGGGGGAGATCAAGCGGATGATAATTCCGATCAACAGATATTACAACCTTGACGTTCCGCAGCGTTATGAAGTACGGGCTTTTATTTCCCACAACCAGCTTGAAAACGAATATCAGAGCAAGCCGGATTTCTTCCGTGTCGAAACCGGAGCCCCGATCTGGAGTCGTACTGTCGGCCTGCCGGCGCTCGACGATGAGAAAGGACATGTAACTACCGCCGGCGAGCGCACCTACAGTTTGCGGGCGCTTCAGGAAACCCCCAACACCTACTACTATCTTGTGATTGAGGATAACAAAAAAGTATTCGGCGTCATGCGGGTCGGAATGCGCATTGCTCATAACCAGATTCAGGCCGAAGTGGATATGCTCAGCCGTATTCATCTGCTGGTTCCCCTGTCGCCGAAGGTATTTCATTATCTCTCCTTCAGCGTGGACGGTCTGAATACCGAGAACAGCTTCTGGAAAACCACCAGTACGATCCCCATGCTTTATCGTGATCCGGCCACCGGCAAGGTTTCCCGGGTCGGCGGTGCGCCGGCCCGGGTCGGGGTCGACTTCAAGGATCCCAACGCCGGTAAGCTCACTGCGGCACAGTTGCTCGATGAGGACGGAGAAGTGATTGCCCCGACCCCGGTGCAGCCGACGCCGCCGAGTTCCAAGCTCCTCGATGTCGGGCAGCACGTCGGGCAGTGATCCGGTTTCCGCCCCGGACCGGGGCGGGAACGCCCGGGCGGCGGCAGCTTTCTCCGGCGCCGGCCGGATTACAGACGAAGCTCTTCCCAGGCAGCGGCCAGTGCCGGAATTCCGGCTTTGCCGCGGGCTCTGACTTCGGGCGAAAAAATCGCCAGGCGTGACTCCTCCAGCAGCAGAAAGAATTTCAGAAAACCGGGTTTTGCCGCCGGGTCGGTGGTTTCAGCGGCGGCGGTGAAACGGCGGATAAATGGTTCCAGTGTTTCCCCCTTGGCTTCGTCGCGGGCTGGAGAGGCGATTGCGCGTTCGAGGCGCAGATTCAGGCCGCGCAGGTAGCGCGGGTATTCGGATGCCGCCGCGGCGCAGCGCAGAAATCCCGGACGGAAGAGATAGTCGAGCTGTCCGGCGGCGTCTGTGGCGGAGAAGGAGTGTTTCGGCAGCTTGCGAATCAGTTTTCGGATGGTGGCGGCGCGGTCGGCCAGATTGACGATGTTTTCCAGTTCCGCGCCAATTCCGTGCGAGAGGCGGTCGCAGGCGGCCTGGGATTCCCGCTCGAACTCACCGCTCGAACGGATTTCCCAGAGAGCCCGTTTGAACGCCGAGCCAATCGCCGTTGCCACCAGATCGCTGCGCCATTGCGGATATCGGGAAAAGAGTTCCAGTTCCCGCACATGGTCGAGCCGGAGTGAACCCTTGAGATACTTGATCTGCTGCGGATAGCGCAGTTGGTAAAGCCGGATTATGCCCGCGGCATGTTGAAGTTCGGCTTCCGCCTGGTCAAGGTAGAGGTTGCGGCCGACGCTGTTTCCCTCGTCGCAGAGGGCGATGGCCGCGGTTCGTTCGCCTCCTCTGATCACTTCGACCGATTCCGGCCAGCGTTCCGGCGGCTGTGGCGGCCAGGAGGTGAAACCGCTGCCCTGCCAGGCCGCCGCAACTGCGAATCCTCCCGCCAGTCGGGAACCGCGTTCTCCGGGATTGGGCGGGGCGTCCAGAACTTTGACGATCCGTCCGCGTTCGTCGGTCAACGCCAGTTTGAGCCGCAGATATTCCGGGTATTCCAGCCGGTCAAACGCATCCGCGCGCAGATCGGAGAGTTGGCAGCGCGTCCGGAGAAAATCGACCAGCGCCTCCGACAGCGGCTGTGCCGTGGCCGAACTGTCCTGACGAAGCAGCGAGAGAAATTCCGAAACCCGTTCGCCGAGCGGAAGCAGCTGCCGCCGCTGCGGTTTGGGTAGCGAGCGGAGCATAAATTCAATTTTCCACTCGAGGTAGCCCGGCGTGAGGTAATCAAAGAGTTCGGTTCCGAGGTAATTCGCCGCGCTTTCCGGAACCTCCACCGTGATACCGTCACCGGTTTCCCCGGGGGAGAAGCTGTATTTTACCTTCACTTCGAGGCCGTCACGGGTGATGTGGTCGGGGAAATCCTCTTCCCGGGCCAGCAGTTCCGGGTCGGCGATCGCTCCGGCCTCCGGCAGATAGGAACGATGGTGGCGTTTCCAGTCGAGTTTCAGCGCCTGCAGAGAGTTCGCTCCCGCCGGAAGCGCCGCTTCGAAATGGGTGATAATCGCGTTTTCATCGAGTACCGACCCCGGTCGGCGCAGCTTGATTTCGAGCTGTTCCAGTCGGCTCCGCAGCCGGATGAACTCCTCCAGCCAGGGAATGCCGGCACCGGAAGCCAGCGCTCCTCCCGCCAGCGCTTCGACGATGAAGACCCGGCGACACTCCGCCGGATCGCACCCGGAATAATCACGCCGCCGTCCGGGATGGATCAGCAGCGAACCCGCGGTGATCCGTTCGCGCGCCCGGACGAAGCCCGAGGCGGGGTCGTAATGGATCTGGTCAAAGACGCTTTTGCAGAGGTGAGGCGCGCATTGCGGCAGCCACTCCGGACGCGCCTCGGCGACGCATCGCCCGAAAAGCCGCGTGGTCTCCACCAGCGCAAAAAACAGCAGCCAGCGCGGTGGATTGCGTCGTTTGGCCAGTCCAGAACCCGGAAAGATCGTGAACTTGCGGCCACCCATATCGCTGTAACAGAGTTTTTCCGGATCGTAGGCAGCCAGCTGGCGCGGCATGGCGCCGAGCAGGATCTGGTGTATCGCCTCGAAGTGCTGCGGGGCATTGTCAACGACGATGGAATCCGCCGATTCCGTGGAGCCGCAGGCGTCGAGGAGTTCGGATACGAGACCGCGCCATTCACGCAGGCGACGGAAACTGAGGAAATTTTTCCGGGCAAAGGCGCGCAGTGCCGAATTGGAGATACGGGACTGTTCGGCAGCCTGCCGCCAGAGGTTGAGCATCCCGAAGAAATCGGACTCCGGAGAAAGAAATTTTTTCTGTGCCTCATCAGCGGCCCGGGCTTGTTCAAAGGGGCGTTCGCGGGGGTCGGCGATGCTCAACCCGGCGGCGATCACCGCGATGATGCCGAGCAAACCGGATTCCGCTCCTTCGACCAGCATTTTCCCGAGATGGGGATCCAGCGGCAGCGCGGCAAGTTTCCGCCCGATCGGGGTCAGCCGGCCGTCGAACCTGATGGCGTGAAGATCGTCGAGCACCGCCCGACCTTCGCGGATCTGCGCCGGTGACGGAGGATCGACAAAGGGAAAGGTTTCAACCGGCGGCAGGCGCAGCGCCGCCATCTGCAGAATCACTCCGGCCAGCGAACTGCGCTGGATCTCCGGCGCGGTATAGGGCGCGCTCTCCGTCAGCGCCGCTTCGCTGTAGAGATGCAGACAGATGCCGTCGCTGAGGCGGCCGCAGCGTCCCCGCCGTTGCCGGGCACTCGCCTGGGAGACAAATTCGATCCGCAGCTCCTGAATCCGGGTGCGCGGGTTGTAACGGCTGATCCGCACCAGTCCGGTGTCGATCACGAACTTGATGCCGGGAATGGTCAGCGATGTTTCCGCAACGTTGGTGGCCAGAATGATCCGCCGGGTCCGCGGCGAAGGATGAAATATCCGATCCTGCTCGGCGCTGCCGAGCCGCCCATAGAGAGCCAGCACCTCCGTGGCGGGATAGGCGCGTCCCCGGAGGAGTTCGGCTGCATCGCGGATCTCCCGTTCGCCGGGCAGGAAGACCAGCGTATCGCCGCGCGGATCGAAATCGGAGAGAAATTCCACGCCGCGGGCGATTGCTTCCGACAGGTCTTCGTCCTCATCCGGTTCGAGAAAGCAGTCCTCGACCGGATGGAGGCCGCCGGGGATGTTTATCACCGGAGCGCCGCCGAAAAATTCCGCCAGCCGTTCGCTCTCCATGGTTGCCGAGGAGATGATGACCCGGAGTTCCGGCCGCCGGGTTTCGAGCAGGTGTTTGAGGTAGCCGAGCAGGAAGTCGATGTTAAGCGACCGCTCGTGAACTTCATCGATCAGCAGGCAGTCGTAGGCCAGCAGTTCCGGATCGGAACGCGTTTCCGCCAGCAGAATGCCGTCGGTCATGAATTTAACCACCGTCGCGTCGCCGGTACGGTCTTCAAAGCGGATTTTACACCCGACCTCCTCGCCCAATGCCACTCCGGTTTCCGAGGCGAAACGACGCGCCAGCGCGGTCGCCGCAATCCGGCGGGGCTGGGTGCAGCCGATCCGGCCGCAGCGGCCGAAACCGGCCGCAAGAGCGGCTTTGGGAAGCTGGGTGGTTTTACCGGAACCGGTGGCACCACAGACGATTACCACCGGAGAGGTGCGTAAGGTCGCGGAAATCTCCGGCAGATAAGGCGTTATCGGCAGTTCCGGGGGGTAGTCGCACCGCAGTTTTTCCGCTCGCGGCGCAAGCGAACGCTCCCGCGCTGCGGCGATAAACCGGGCACAGGCATCGGCATCGGCGCCGCGCCGCTGCATTTTGTCCAGTCGGACACGATCGATCAGCCGGAGCGGCGGCTGTTCCTGGGAGGAGGGCATTTTTCGGCCGGGGATGGCTTACTCCCTGACCCGTTTGTCGATCACCCGCTTGGCCTTGCCTTCGCTGCGCACGATCTGGCGGGGCGCGACGAGTTTCACGCGCACCCGCAGACCGATCAGGCTCTCGATCGCGGCGGTGATCCGGTGCTGGAGGCTCTCCATCGAACTCACGGTATCGGAGAAAAGTTTTTCGCCGACTTCGACTTCGACCTCGATGTTATCCATGCCGTTTTCGGTGTAGAGGGTGATCTGATAATGGGGTTCGACTCCCTCGATCGACAGCAGCGCGGTTTCGATCTGCGACGGGAACACATTTACGCCGCGGATGATGAACATATCATCGCTGCGCGAAGCGATCCGGTCGATTCTGCGGATGGAACGGCCGCAGGTGCAGGGTTCGGAGATGATCCGGGTGAGATCGCGTGTCCGGTAGCGGATCATCGGCATTGCGTATTTGGAGAGCGTGGTGATGACCAGTTCGCCGGTTTCGCCGTCCGGGAGCACTTCGCCGGTATCGGGATCGATGATCTCCGGATAGAAATGGTCTTCAAAAATGTGCAGCCCGTTGTGATGGGAACATTCGATGGCGACGCCGGGGCCGATGATCTCCGAAAGACCGTAGATGTCGAAGGCTTCGATTCCGGCGCCCTCCTCGATTTTTGCCCGCATGCCGGCGGTCCAGGGTTCGGCGCCGAACACTCCGACGCGCAGCGGCAGTTTGCGGAAGTCGATGTCGTTGCGCTGGGCTTCTTCGATCATGTGGAGGAAGTAACTCGGAGTGCAGCAGACCGCGGTTACCGAGAAGTCCCGGATCAGCATCACCTGACGTTTGGTGTTGCCGCCGCTGGCCGGGACGACGGTGGCGCCGAGGGCTTCCGCGCCGTAGTGGGCGCCGAGGCCGCCGGTGAAGAGGCCGTAACCGTAGGCAACCTGAATGATGTCATGGCTGGTGAGGCCGCAGCTCGCCAGTGAACGCTTCATCACCTCCTGCCAGAGTTCGAGATCGGCCCTGGTGTAGGCGACGACGATCGGTTTGCCGGTGGTGCCGCTGGAGGCGTGAAGGCGGACGATATTGTTGAGCGACTCGGCGAAAAGCCCGAAGGGATAGGTGTCGCGAAGGTCGGTTTTCACCATGAAGGGCAGTTTCCCGAGATCCGCCAGAGTGCGGATCGAGTCCGGGGTGAGGTGGCGTTCATTCATCCGGTTCCGGAAGAGTTCGACCCGGTCGTAGGCGTGGCGGACGATTTTCTGGAGCCGCGCCAGTTGAAGTTCGCGCAGGTAGTCGACTTTGACGAAATCGAGCGCACTTAAATTATCGTTGCTGGTATATTGGTTCATAATTTTCAATTCCGTTTTGCATATCGTCATTTATCCTGATAATATAGTTCCGCGATCGGGATTTATCAAGCTTTGGACGTGAGATCTCCGGCAGCGGCTCCCTCTCACCGGAGCGGAGCCCGTCGAACAAATTTGCCTCTACAAAAAACCGCCCCGAGCCGGGGCGGTTGAGGGATGAAAGCGCTGATAAGATCAGACTTCGTCAGGATTGAGCCAGCTGCCGCTCTTGATCTGGAAAGCCTGCGGGGTGGTGCCGGAATAGCCGGGATAGTACTTGCTTCCGAAGGAATCTTCGGACATGCTCTCGCAGTGGCCGTCGTAAAAGAACATGTTGGTGTAACCGCCATGCTGATCCGAGGCGAAGCCGACATTGCCGGTTCCGGAACTGGCCGAACTGTTGAAATCGACCAGGCTTCTCGGCAGAAAGTCATCTCCGACCTGAAGAACCGCACAGGCGCCGAAAGCCAGTGACGCCGGGGAGATGATCGCCTTATTGTCCTCGTCGGTAGGATCAACCGTCAGCAGCTTGGTGCCGCGGAAATCGAAGCCGTCAAAGCTGTCACCGTTGTTCAGGGTGATGGCGTTGGTGGAATAGACGACGCCGTAGGCGTTGTTGAGGGTGTCGAGATCCGCGCTGATGATGCTCGGACAGCGCATTGCCACCCGGTCAAAACCGCGCTTTTTGGCTTCGATATAGCGCAGCCAGCTGGAATCATCAGCAATATCATCACCAGATTCATCATCTTCCAGGTCTGAGGTGTTGTCACCGGAGACGAAGCGCTGGTCGTCGGAGGTCATCGACTGGGTGATGAACTTCATCGTCTGCCCCTGATTGCTGATGCAGGCGGCGCGGCGGGCGGAGGTACGGGCCATGGCGAGTGACGGCAGCAGGATGCCGGCGAGAATCGCGATTATGCCGATGACGACCATCAGCTCCACCAGCGTGAAGCGGATGCGGCGAAGCTCCCGCTCCCGGCGAGACGATTGTACGGGTGAGAAAACGTATTTTCGGTTATTCATGAGGTCATGCCCTTTCTGCAACGACAAACCCTCGGGCAGACCACGTCCCGGTCTGCCGCGACAACTATGCTGTTTTATATTCACACGCCGACTGGATGACCGCAGAATCAAGCTGCGCATCCTGACAACAACTCCACCGACGCGGGGGGCGATTTCACGTCATGCCGTAGACATTCTGCAAGTTCAACCCCGGAACATCCCCCGCAAACCACCCTCCCGGGCGATTTCACGTCATGCCGGAGACATTCTGTCCGGGACCGCCATGATTTCCGTCGGTCCGTTCCTCTCCGGCTTTGAACGGAGAGCTCTTCACTCTCACCGGGAGGAACCGGACAGGAGCATGTATCAACGCGATGCCCGCCGATGGCCTCTTTCAGGAATATAGATTTTTTTTCGGGATTTTCAAGCCCGTTTGAGATTAAAGCGCGTTTTTTCGGGAATTTTTTGCGCGCGCTATTGAAAAAAAGCAGTTTCGCGCTTAATATATAAGGTGGGATAATGTTTTGCTATCCGGAGATTGCCCGGAATTTTTCAGAAAAGGAATTTAATCATGAAAAAAGTTCATACGATGATGGTAACCGGAGAGGGATCGTTTTCCCGCCGCCGCTTCACGCTGATAGAGTTGCTGGTGGTGGTCGGAATCATCGCCGTGCTCGCCGGATTGATTCTGCCGGCGGTGATCGGCGGCCAGGAGCGCGGCCGGATCGCCTCCGCCAAATCGGATATGGCGACCCTGACGCTGGCGCTCAAGCAGCTTGAAACCACCTACGGCAAATTCGCGAACAAGTCGGGCAGCACCTATTCTTTTAACGGGAAAAATGCTGGTTATAGTGATGGTGATTCATTCATCCGGGTCAGCGGCGGTGAACGCGACGCCTACAACGCGTTTATCGCTGAACTCAGCGATCCCGCCAATGGTGGTCTTTCCTCGCTGAACATCAACAAGCGCAAGATCCGTTTCCTCGATCCCCGGGGGGACTATGATCCGACGATGAATTACGATGCGGCGGACAATCTCAACAAGCTCTGGCTCGATCCGTGGGGAAATCCCTATGTGATCATGTTGAATATTGACGGCAGCAACGAGATTGCGGTTCCGGCAGCAAAGGCGGGAGTCGACGACATCAATCTGGCGACTTCGATTGCGATCTACTCCTATGGCCCCAACGGGGAAGACGACGGCGGCCGCAATCAGGAGAATGGCGGCGACGATTTCACCGACGACATCACCGGCTGGTAAGCGGTAGTCCGGGTGCGGTAGGCTGCCGTCAATATTCAGGTGGTTCTGCGCGCCGGTAACCTTGGAGACATTGAGTACGGGTGCTTCTCAAGTGAGGAGTGCCCGCTTTTTTTGTTGCTGATTTGATGATGGGGGGCGGGGGGTGGCGATCCGGCGCCGGGGCGGCAGAACACTCCCCTATTTCTCCTGAGCGGGCCAGGACAGTCATCCCGGTGATTCAGAATATCCGGGTTGTCGAGCATGGCCGTCATCCGGGAGCATCGGCGGGCGGGGCGGGGAATGAGGCATCCGGACGGATTCCCGGTGAATCCGCCCGTCACCGGATTTCGACCCATCGGTTATATTCAAGGATGACCGGTCGGACTCCCGGCGAGCCCGAGGGTGACAGGGGGTGACTGTTTAGCAGATCCCCGACATCGGGACATCATCTGCGGCGATGTTACTTCCTCATTACGACCTTAAAATATTGAAATAGCACGATGCCGCAAGAGAGTGAAAACCGGCGGGATCCCGCCGGTTTTTTTTATCCCGGTAACCGGTTGTACGAATAAAGAAAAATTGAAAAATTCCGTCGCCTGCTCTTGACAATTTTCCGGGAATGTATTATAATCTTCTTTAGACCAAGGTCATTACTTTGAATGGAAATCAGTTCAGGAGGCAGAGCAATGAAAAAATTCACCCATGGATTTACCCTGATTGAACTGCTGGTGGTGATTGCGATCATCGCGATCTTGGCGGCGATGCTGATGCCGGCGCTGTCGAAGGCCCGGGAAGCGGCGCGCGCGACGACCTGCGTGAACAACCTCAAGGGGGTGGTGGCCGCTTCACAATTCTACGGTAATGACAACAATGGTCTGTTTGTGCTGCGCTATGTTCGGAGCTGCTCCAATCACGAGAACAAACGTACACACTATCCGTGGGCTGACTTCCTCGACTGCGGCAAGTATTTGCCCGAAGATTCCTCAGTATTCCGCTGCCCGAGCAACAGCAAGGTACCGATGCGCTGGACCGGTGCCGACAAGAACTATTTCTTCACCTATGGCGTGCCGGTGGGAACTTCCGGCAGCAGTTCCAATGTCACTGCCGAAGACCAGCATTGCATCTACAGCACCCGATTGCTGAACTGGCCCAATGGTGAAGCAAAGTTCTTGGATACCAAGCGAGTAAAGCGGGCGGGGACCGTGTGCTATGCGCTCGACAATGTTGCAATGTACGCCGACTCCATTTACGGGCGTACCGCGTATCAGCACTATGCCCACAGTATGGGAAGTACCGCGGTAGCAGGACGCCACAGCAACCGGGCGGGGATCAGTTTTATCGACGGTCATGTGGGGATGATGAATCCGGGTGAATTCTTCGTGAGTACAATTGGCAACAAGGACGACTATCTCTGCAAACCCGGCCGCCACATGAACATCATCTACGGCGACGTTCTCCCCTACATCACGACTTTCAAATACTGAGAGCTCCACGAGCGGATCTGAAGTAAAAACCGGCGGGATCCCGCCGGTTTTTTTTATCCCGGTAACCAGTTGTACGAATAAAGAAAAATTGAAAAATTCCGTCGCCTGCTCTTGACAATTTCCAGGGTGTATATTATAATTATGAGTGCCACTAATATGATATTGTGGGTGCACATACCGTTGGGTTGGTATTTTAACCCGTTAAAACAGGAGTTTCCAACATGGCGAAGCGATTTCTTCGATTCACTCTGATTGAACTGCTGGTGGTGATTGCGATCATCGCGATCCTGGCGGCGATGCTGATGCCGGCGCTGTCGAAGGCCCGGGAAGCGGCGCGCGCGACGACCTGCGTGAACAACCTCAAGGGGGTGGTGGCCGCTTCACAATTCTACGGTAATGACAACAATGGTCTGTTTGTATTACGTTATGCACGGAACTGTGACAACCACGACAATCGACGTCTGCACTATCCCTGGGCGGACTTCCTCGACTGCGGCAAGTATTTGCCAGAAGATTCCTCTGTATTCCGATGTCCGAGCAACAGCAAGGTACCGATGCGCTGGACCGATGCCAACAAGAACTATTTCTACACCTATGGCGTGCCGGTGGGAACCGGCAGCAGTGCTGATGTCACCGCCGAAGACCAGCACTGCATCTACAGCACCCGATTGCTGAACTGGCCCAATAGTAATGCCAAATTCCTCGATACCAAGCGGGTGAAGCGGGCGGGGACCGTGTGCTATGCGCTCGACAATGTCTCAATGAACCCGGATGTAAACTACGGGGTTCCCGCCTACCAGCATTACAGCCACACTATGGGCGGGACCGCGGTCGCAGCCCGGCACAGCGACCGGGCGGGGATCAGCTTCGTTGACGGTCATGTGGGGATGATGGCTCCCGGCGAGTTTTTTGTGAGCACGGTCGGCAACAAGGATGATTATCTCTGCAAACCCGGTCGTCACATGAACATCATCTGCGGTGACGTTCTCCCCTACATCACGACTTTCAAATATTGAGAGGTAGGCGAGCGGATCTGAAATGAAAACAGGCGATATCCCGCCTGTTTTTTATTTCAGGG
>CAKUKT010000024.1 GCA_934663655.1 uncultured Victivallaceae bacterium | reverse complement strand
GTATTGTTTCCATTGTGCCGGCTGGATTCTGCCGTTGATGACCAAATGCGGTTACTTCTGCGTATTCGATCTGATCGATCCGACCCGTCCGGAATGCAGTTACAGCATCTTCCCGACGGCGGAAGCTGCGAAGGCCCATCGGGAAAAATTGATCGCCGCCGGTCATAAGCCGGAGTATATTCAGACCAACATTCCCGGTGTGGAGTAGTTCACGTCGCTCCGGACGGCGGAGCCCGCGGCGGAGGCGAGTGCCGGCAAGGGGGGCCGGTGAGGAGGGCCGGCGAGGGGGCGGATGGAGATTCAATCAGTCGTCTGACGACCCGGAACGGGAAAATCTCGTTCCGGGGTTTTTTTTCATCTTCGACGATGCCGAAATCCGCCTGAAAATTGGCAGAAATAGCGCTAAATCCGAAAAAAATCTTTTTTTTTTGCCAAAATACCCGTTTTCTGCTTGATTATTTCGTTTTTTTGAGTATACTTAGAATAGATACACTTGAGCCACCCCTTAACCAAAGGAGATGAAAAATGGATTATGAGTTCTACGACGTGAAGGCCAAAGGCAAAGTCAAGACCAAGATCACCGAATTTGCCACCTACGGCGAAGGCAGCGCCACCCGTTATGCCTTCAAGGGCAAAACCGCTGATGGTCGGAACCTCACCACTTTCGTCAGCAAGGCGGTCTGGGAAGAGGCCAAGGGCGGCTGCAAGAAGTGCTGCAAGAAGTAATTTCATCATCCGCGGGGGGCGTGTGAGATAGAGACTATTTATCTTAACCGTTGCCCACGATGAAAAAAGAACCGATCCGCCGCCAGGCGCATCGGTTTTTTTTATAAACGACCCGCGGACGACCGGTGCGAATATGCTTTCGTTTCCGCGGAGAAGGGTATGATTTCAGCATCGCTGAAGCCGGACTTCTCCGTCGCTGCTCTTATTTCGCACCGGCGAACCTTTCCGGGAATTTACTGAAGTTCACCCATCCATGATACGCGGTATAATTTTTGATCTCAACGGCACGCTGATCGACATTCTCACCGACGAGGGAGATCTCAACGCCTGGCGGGTGCTCGCCAACTATCTCGACTACCACGGCATTTCCGTAGCGCCGGAAGAGGCGCGCGATACCTACTTTGAACTGAACCGCCGGCAACGGGGGAAGAGTTGCGAAAAATATCCGGAATTTGACGTGATCACACTCTTTCGCGACCTGATTTCATCGCGCTGCAAATCCGACTCCGGAATGTTTCCGGCGGAAATCAACACGCTGGCACGTGAAGCCGCGCTGGTGTTCCGTGCGGCCACCCGGTTCCGGTTGCAGACCTATCCCGGAGTGAATGAGGTTCTTCCGGCCCTGCAGGCCTCGTTCCGTCTGGCGGCGCTCTCCGACGGGCAGGCCTTGTGGGCGAAACCGGAGTTGCGTTCAGTCGGGCTGGCCCACTTGTTCCCCACGCCGATTATCTCCAGTGACCTCGGTTTCCGCAAACCGGACCGCCGGATGTTCGAACTGGCGCTGGGACAGCTTGGTCTGAAACCGGAGGAAACCATCATGGTCGGCAACGACATGTACCGCGATGTCGCCGGCGGAGCCGGTGCGGGAATGCGGACGGTGTTCTTCAAGTCCAATCAGGGGGACCACGACTTCCACGGGGTCGAAGCCGATTACATCATCTACAACTTCAACGAACTTCCACGGGCGATCGACTTTCTGAACCGGAAAAAATTGGCGGCGGAGCGTAACCGAAACCGGTAACCGCCCCCCCCCCCCGGGGGAAAACCCGGTTTTACTTTTAATTATTTCGTGTCGGAGGATCAGCCGGCGTCGCGTCAGTTGCCGGCGTCGGGGGAAGTTTCCAGGAAAATACCGAGATTCGCTCCCACTGGCCGCTGGTAGCCTCCGGAGCCGTGGCGGGTGAGCACGATCGCCTC
The DNA here is from genome assembly GCA_934663655.1 of uncultured Victivallaceae bacterium. GTDB lineage: Bacteria > Verrucomicrobiota > Lentisphaeria > Victivallales > Victivallaceae > UBA1784. Next base: position 14,342 of record CAKUKT010000024.1, on the reverse strand, counting down.
TTCGGTTTCCGCATCCCAGTAACAGAGCGTCGTTGAACCGCCGCCATCCATGTTTACTGCGTCGGCAGCACCCGCCTTCAAAAAGATTTCCGACAGTTCCGCCCCGGTCGCTCCCATGCTCCACTCCGGCTGGCGTCCGTCTACCGCCAGGATGTAGAAGTATTTACGATCCCGGGATAAACCGTAGGCCATCCGGGGATAGGGATCTCTTTCATAGGCTCCGCCCGGCAGCGCCTTGCCGTCCCGGAGAATGAGGGCGAAGCCGCTGGTGGCCAGCCGGACGCGCGGGTACTCCTTTTCGGGAAGTTCCTCGACGATGTCCACCCGGCCGTCCTGGTAGACCACGAACACCCCCCGGTGGGGTTTGGAATCGCTGATCACCACGCCGTCGAGTATCGCCACGCCGAGGGGTTCGCCGTAAGCATGGGTGAACGGCTTCTGCCACGGCGTCCAGGGTGCGGAATTTGCCGCAACGATCATGTTCAGACCATCCCGGCGCGCATTGAGCAGAAAATTCCGCGTCCGGATTCTCCGGGTGCGGATCGTCCCTTTCGGAAAATCCGGCATCGGCTTGCCCCACTCCGGATCCCGGGCGGTGCCGGTGAAGCGCAACCCCGGTGTATCGAGGTCGATCCGCAGAAGGTACATTTTCATCAGCCGGGGTTGGGCAAGTTCAATGCGCAGCAGATCGACTCCCTGCTGGATACGTTCCGCTTTGTTCCAGTCCACCTCCGCGTCAAGCGCCAACCCGTTCCGGCAGCACAACCCGAAAAAAATCAGCAGTACCGTCCGGAGGAGAATTATTCGCTTTGCTCCCGACATTTTCTACCTCCTTGATTCTTCCGGTTCGGAACGGTCCGGAAAGCTAATGGATTTCCAGCAGTCTGAGCAGCATCGGCAATGCCGCTTCAAAATCGACCCCGTACCAGTTGTGCTCCTTGACCGCGACGGTCAATCGGATCGATTCGACGGTGTATTCCACTGCGGTGCGCAGCGCTTTCTCCAGTGGCTGGCCGCACATCAGAGCCGCAAAACAGGCGCTGGAAAAGACATCCCCGGTGCCGTGAAACGCGACCGGAAGATATTCGCTGAAATATTCGGAAAAACAATCCTGTTCCCGGTCATAGGCGGCCACCCCGCAACGTCCCTTTTCAAAGGATATTCCGGTGAGTACCGCGGTTTTGCAGCCGAGTGCGCAGAGGCGTTTGAGCAGTCCGCGAACCATCTCCCGATCGACGCCGTCGACAGGATACTCCTCGCCGAGCATCATTGTCGCTTCGGTGAGATTGGGGACAATCACATCCGCAATTCCGCAGAGCCGTCCCATCCGGCGGGCAAATTCCGGTGTAAAGCCGACGTAGAGTTTGCCGTTGTCCCCCATCGCCGGATCGACGAAGCGGAGCTGGCCGGGACGGTGAAAATCCGCGAAGAACTGTTCGACCAGTTCAATCTGGCGGAAGGAACCGAGATAGCCGGTGTAGATGCCGTCGAAATTAATCCCCTCCCGGAGCCAGTGATCGGCAATCGGCCGCAGTTCGTCGGTGAGGTCGTGAAAGGTGAATTCTTTAAAGGCGGTATGGGTCGAAAGCACCGCCGTCGGCAGAATTGCCGCCTCCAGCCCCGCCGCCGAGAGAATCGGCAGCGCGACGGTCAGCGAACATTTCCCGACGCAGGAGATATCCTGTATTGAAAGTACGCGTTTCATTCTGTAGTCATGTGTTAAATTGATCCGGGGGCAGTCATTTATTTCCGGCGCCGGTCGTCCCCCCGCATTCCGGCGCCGGAGTTACATTTCTCTGAGCAGCCGGGCGAAGTCGGCCGCAACTTCCGCGAGCGAACCGGGATAAACCGCGCCGCCGCCGAGGACGAAATAACCGGAGAAATTCCGGCACCTCGATATCGAAATCAGCTCCTTGATTTCGGCGTTGCCGGCGGCAAGGCGGGTGGAGGTTCCGTCCCAGCGCGCGTCGTTGATGTCGAGCTGAACCATGCTCCGGATAAAGCGTCCGACTTTATAGGAGCGCAGAAACGGCATCTCCCCCGCCGCGGCGAAAGCGGCCGGATTGAAGCAGAAGTTGCCGTTGCCTTCCGGCGTCAGGGTCCGGAGAGCCGCGGCCGCCGCCAGACCGCCCTGGGCGGTGTTGCAGAAAACCGGTTCGACTCCGGCTGCCCGGATCGCCGTCACCGGTTCGGCGGTGGCGGTCAGCGGAATGATCAGCCGGTTGACCGCAAGTTTTTTGAGGGTGTCGAGCAGTTCCGGAAGTTCCGCCGGGACCGCCGGCAGCCGTACCCCGGTTATTTCGATTCCCGCCTCGCGGAGTTCATCGACCGCCCGGCGCAGCTGCTGCGGCGGGTGCATGGCGATGTTTTTGCCGGCAAGGTAGTCCAGTTCGATGCGGGAGATTCCCGCGGCCTGGAGGTTTTCGACCATTTCCGGCACGTAGCGGCCCGCCAGGCGGGCTGAAGCCGCCAGCTGGAAGCTCTCCCGGCTCATGGCCGCAGCGTAGATCGCCGCCCGCTGCCGCACGCAGTCCGCGCAGGCGGGATTGTCGCACAGTACAAACGCGGGATCGGCCGCTCCGAGCCGCAGCGCTTCGCTGCGCAATCCGGCGGCGTCAATCAGCCGGACTTCGGCATTCCCGAGCCGGGCCCGCCGCATGATTCCGGCGGACTCAATCGCGTGATCGAGTCCGATGAAGTTCCGGTGCGGTCCCGGGTAATGGCGCCAGGTCTTGGTATGCTGCACTCCGTCCGGGGTGGTGAACTCCGCCGAGACCTCCCCGAGATAGGGGAGCTTCAGCGCCGCTTCGACGCCGTGCAGAAAGGTGTTGCGATCCTGATCCACCCCGAGCAGACAGATATAACCGCCGCGATCGGCGAGCCGGAAGTAAGGGGTATCTTCTGCATGCGGAGATTCCGGCACCCAGTGGTTGCGGCAGAGTTCTTCTGCTGCGGCGCCGAGTGCGACCACCGTCCCGACCGGGCAGGGGCTGATGACGGCGCCGGGGCGCTGGCGCAGCAGTTCCGGAATCACTCCGAGCGCACCGAAGGTCGGGGCGAGCAGTGTGCCGCTCTCTCCGAGTACCTCCAGAAAGCCGTCGATTACCGTTCCCGGGCCTCCGGCGACGCCGCCGATGCTTACCAGCGAACTGTGCAGCAGAACCGTGTCTCCGGTTTTAAGTCCCAGTTCCCGCAGTACGGCGACCACCATCTTTTTATCAACCATAGTTTGCTGTGCTCCTGATCTTCTTTTCCGGCCACGGCGCGGAAAGGGGATATCTTCCTACTTTTTTCTGACGACGTCTCCGAAACGGCGGGTGCGTCCGGCGAAGGCGGTCAACGCCGCCTCCAGGTCCGCCGCGCCGAATTCCGGCCAGAAGCGATCGGTGACGTAGAGTTCCGCGTAGGAGAGTTCCCAGAGCAGGAAGTTGCTCAGGCGCATCTCGCCCCCGGTGCGGATCAGCAGATCCGGATCGGGAATGTCCGGTGCGTAGAGGTAGCCGGAGAACTCCTTCTCGTCGATCGGAGAAGTACTCCGGCGTTCTCGGATAATCCGGTTAACCGCATCGACGATCTCCGCCCGCCCGCCGTAACTCAGCGCGATATTGAGCGTGATCGTCGAATTGTCACGCGTCGCTTCGATCGCTTTTTCCAGCGCCCGCCGCGACGCCGCCGGCAGATCGGCGGTACGTCCGATGGTGCGGAGCCGGACGCCGTTCTTCATCATGTCCGGAATTTTGCCGGTTGCAAATTCGTCGATCAAACCCATCAGCGTCGTGACTTCAGCGATCGGCCGCTTCCAGTTTTCAGTGCTGAACGCGTAGAGCGTAAGATATTTGATTCCCGCCTTGATCGCCGCATCGGTCACCACCGATATCTGCTGTGCCCCCGCCCGGTGACCGTCGCTGCGCGAAAGTCCGCGCGCTTCGGCCCAGCGGCCGTTGCCGTCCATAATAATTGCCAGATGATTAACCATGGTCAACTCCTGAATTTTTCCGGTAGCTCTGAACTGCGTCCTCCGACCAGGTAGTTCCAGAAGCGCCGGTCGGCGGCCAGCAGTTCCGGCGGAGGTTCGGCGGAGAGCTCCGTCCAGTGAATACTCTGCCCTTCGCGCGGCACGATTCCGGCCATATCCGGAATTACCGCCCGTAAAAAACACAACTCCACCCGTCCGGTGTCGCAGCGGTACAATTCATCGGTCACCGCGGCTTCCACGCCCAGCTCTTCGCGCAACTCCCGGCGCAGCGCGGCGGCGAAACTCTCGCCCGGTTCCAGCTTTCCTCCGGGAAATTCCCAGCCTGCCGGGGGTTTGTTCTCCGGGCGGCTGGTCAGCAGCACCCGGTTGCCGCGCCGGATTACCGCCGCGCTGACTTTGACGACGCTTTTCATGAGAAGAACATTCCGAGCAGTTTCATTTCCCAGGAGACGATCAGCAGCGCCAGGTTCTGAAGCGCGCTGAAAAAGGCGAAGAGCAGAATGATCAAACTGAACATCACTCCCCGGATCAATTCGGAATCCCGGGTCAGGATTCTCGGGAAGAAGGTCTTCAAAATCGCCCAGCCGTCAAGTCCGGGCAGAGGCAGCATATTGAGAATAAACAAGATCAGATTGATCACTCCGCCGAGGACAAGCATCGCGAAACTGAAGCTCTGAGCGATTTCCAGCCGGCGGTAAAAAAAGGCTCCGACAACGAAAATTACCGACAGCGCCAGATTGCACAGCGGACCTGCTGCGGCGACCGCCGCGGGCGCCAGGCGACCGCGCATGCGGACGGGGTTCACCGGCACCTGGCCCCAGGCGATCCCTAACACCGCCAGCATAAACAGTGAAAACCAGCCCATCTGGCGGAGCGGATTCAGGGTCAGGTGACCGGCATCGGCCGCAGTCGGATCGCCGAACTTCAACGCCGTCCATGCATGACAGAATTCATGGCAGCAGATCGAGAAGACCACGATGAAGGTCTGCGTGAAAAAGAGCCGTGGTTCAGTGAACAACAGATTGATGAAAAGATTCATCCGAGCAGCGTCTCCATGATATAAACCGCCGGAACCTCGTAGGGGTGCGCCGCTTTGAGTGCGGTAATGACCGCGGCAAGAGCGGTCTCGGCGCAGAAGGTTTCGATTTTCAGTTCGGCGACGGCCTCCGTTTCCCCGACCCGCCCGATGAAGGGAGAACTGCCCTCCAGCGGCCGGAAACGCCCGGTGCCGGGAGTCTCCCAGACACAGCGGTCGTAAGCGCCGAACTTCCCGGCTCCGGCGGCGCTGATCGCCTCGCGCACCCGGGGTGCTTCGGCGACCGGTACATAGGTTTCAATTTTATAATATTTCGTCAACGTCCCACCCCTGCCGGTTCGTTCCAGTTCCTCTCCCGCCCCGGCGACGCTTCCGGTTCGGGATGTGACTCAAAAGGAAAAATAACTCTGATTGCCCGGTTATTCAAGTGTCGGCGGCTTTTTTTTTGCCCGACAGCGGGAATTTTCCGCGGAATCTCCGGCGTCGCGCGGTTTCGGAACCGGAAAACAAAACCGTATTTTTTTTGCCACGACACTTGAAATTGAAAAAGTACGGTGTTAAATTAAAATTTAAACGTTTCGGGCGGCTCCGTCCCGGCGACCGGATGAACCGGCCGCTGATTTCCCGTGCGGTAACCGATGATTGCTGGCAAGGAAAAATCACGCTTTCCCCGCCTGTCGCCGTTGCTGAATCTGAGCAACGGCGGCGGGCGCGTCAGCTCCTGCCGATGGTTGATGCCCCCGCTGGCGATCTTCCTGTTTTCAATGCTTCCGGGGAGTATATCCGCTCCGGAAAGTCTGGAATCCGGCGTTCGGGATTTTTCTCTTTCCCGCATTGCCGGGGATCTCGACTCCCGTGACGGACAGCCGGTCTCTCCGGATCTTCCCATCCCTGAACCCAGGCTGAGGGTCGATCGTTTCATGTCCGGCCGTCTGCTGGTCAAAAGCGGCGGACGAACCCTGCCGGAGTGTCCCAGCTATGACGGTAATCCGTTTGCCGGGTTTATGAGTGGTCCGGCCGACGTCGAAGCAGGGCGTCGGCCGTTGCCCGTTTCTGAAGAATTTTTCCCCTCGATAATTGTCAGATCAACGCCGGTCAGGGCTGGCCCGGATTTCTGTTGATCCGGTTGTGGCGGCACGCCTCTTTCCGGGGAGTGGCCGCCGGATGGTTCGTATCGTGCCGCCGGTTTAGACGACGGCATGAGACGTGCCGGATCGACGGTGCCGGATCGATTTCGTGCACCAGAAATATGTGCGTCTGACCAGAAGTTGATCCCGTTGAAAGAGTTGTTTGGCGGAGAGAACTTCCGACTCCCGGAGTTTGCATGGCAGGCGTTGCAGGAGCAGAACATGATTAGAACAAAAACCGTGATAATCGCTACGGTAATCGGGGTGATGCTCGTTTCCCTCGGGTGGTATCTATTCTCCACCCGCGAGAAGGAGATCGGCGGTACCGGCGAAAAGGTGTTGACCATCGCTTATACCGCGGGAAGAGTCGAAGCGATTTACGATGCCGCAATCGAGGAATTTGAACGGCGTCATCCTGACCTCCGCGTCAAGAAGATTCCGATCAGCGGCAACTATTACCAGAAGGTGCTGGTGATGATCGCCGGCGGAGTGGCGCCGGATGTGATGTGGATGGGGCAATCCTTTTCGGAGTTTGCCGACCGCGATGTTTTTCTTGACATCTCCGAGCGGGTCAGAAAGGAGAAGATCGACCTGTCGGAATATTCTCCGCAGGTTTTGAGCTGGTACACCTTCGGTGACAAACTCTATTCGTTGCCCTTCGGAGTTGACATTCAGGTGATGGTCTTCAACCTCAAGCTCTTCCGGGAGGCCGGGCTGCCACTTCCCGATGATGACTGGACCTTCGAGGAATTTCTGCACGCGGCCCAGAAACTCACGCTGCGTGATGAGAACGGCCGGGTTATCCGTTTCGGATTCCGGGGCGGGCTTCAGCCTGCGCTCTTCGGCGCCGCTATTTTCGACGAGGATGGCCGGGTCTGCTGCAACACCCCCGAGATGATCGAGGCGCTGCAGACCAATTACGATCTCACCACCAAATACCGGGTCGCGCCCAACTCCGAACTTGACGGTGCTCAGAGCCAGGATATCTTCGGTTACTTCCGCCAGGAAAAAGCGGCGATGATGACCATGGAGACCTACAATTTCCCCGATGCGATGGAGATCTTTGCCGATATGGACTGGAAAATCGGCCTGGCTCCCAAAGTCAAGACCCAGTCGCAGTGGGCGAGCAGCGCAGCGCTCTGCATCTCCAAGGATACCAAATATCCTGACGAGGCGTGGGAACTCATGAAGATCTCCCGGGAAAAAGCCTTTCAGATGGCGATGTCGGTACGCAGTCTACCCGCCCGCCGTCAGTTCGCGCTCGAAGCGGTCAGGGACAATCCGAAGCTGCCGCCCAATGCCGGAGTGCTGATCCGTGCGCTCGACATCATGGCGCCGACGCCGCGTGTGCCGCACCTGATGGAACTCACCGCGGTCTACAACCGGTTCTCCAACCAGGTCAGTGCGGGATTGCTGACTCCGGCGGAGGCGATGCGTCAGGCCGAAGAAGAACTCAACCGGCGGTTGGCTCGTTTTGCCGCTCAGCGCGAGACTACCCGCAATATCTCCGGAGGGGAAATTTGATGATAAAAGGAGCAAAACGGCGGCGGTTTTCATTTATGCCGCTGATCTTTCTGGCACCGAATTTTTCCGGGTTCCTGGTGTTCACGCTGATTCCGGTGGTGCTGGCGTTTGTATTGAGTCTTTTCCGCTGGGATATCTTTCACGCGCCGGTTTTCATCGGGCTGGACAACTTCCGCGATCTGCTGCTCTTTACTCGTGAGAACGGCAAGTGGATTCCCAACGATCCGGAATTCTGGCAGTTTCTCGGCAACACACTCTTCCTGATGCTCGGAATCCCGCTCAACATGTTTGTGTCGTTGATGATTGCGATGCTGTTGAACCACAAACTCCGCGGTATCGGATTTTTCCGTACGGTATTCTATCTGCCGACAATCTGCGGCGGTGTCGGCATGATCCTGCTCTGGGGGCTCATCTTCACCCCCGACGTCGGCGTGATGAACCGGCTGCTGGCGTTGATCGGCATCGACGGTCCGGGATGGTTGACCGATTACTACTGGGCGAAACCGGCGTTTATCATCATCGGCCTGTGGGGAGCGATGGGCGGCACCAACATGCTGCTCTACCTCGCCGGGCTGCAGAACATTCCTCAGGAACTCTATGAGGCCGCCGAGGTCGACGGCGCCAACCGGATCCAGCGTTTCTGGCACATCACGGTGCCGATGCTGGCGCCGACGAGCTTCTTCATCTTCGTGATGAGTGTGATCGGTGGTTTCCAGGGCGGTTTCGACACTGCGTTTCTGTTGACCGAGGGCGGGCCGGCCGGTTCGACGACAACACTGAGCTACTACATCTACAACCACGCTTTTGTCTGGTTCAACATGGGATATGCGGCGACGATTTCACTGACGCTCTTTGCGCTGGTGTTGCTGATCACCCTGCTCAACTGGCGTTTCGGAGGGAAAAACGATGCAGTCTAAATCCATGCTGAACACCTTCCTGATCTATCTGGCACTGGTGATGATCGGCGTCACCACCATTTACCCGCTGCTCTGGATGGTTTCTACCTCACTCCAGCCCCGAGGCGCAGATGTTACCGATCTGCGCAATCTGATTCCGACGGTGCTGAACTTCGACAACTACAGGCGGGTTTTCTTTGAGACCGACTTTGCCCGAGCGTTTCTCAACAGCACCTTCATCACGGTGACCGTGACCATCGGACAGGTTTTCACCAGCAGTCTGGCCGCCTACGCGTTTGCGCGGATGAAGTTCTTCGCCAGAGACCGGATTTTTCTCGGCTACCTCGGGACGCTGATGATTCCGGCCACGGTTACGATGATTCCGCTCTTCCTGATCCTGCGGGCGATCGGCTGGGTGGACACCTATTATGCGTTGATAGTGCCGAGTATGTTCAGTGCCTACGGCACCTTCATGCTTCGTCAGTTCTTTATGGCGCTGCCGCGTGATCTTGAGGAGTCGGCGATGATCGACGGCTGCGGTCATTTCGGCATCTATTTCCACGTGATTCTGCCGTTGTCGCACAACGCGCTGCTGACGCTGGCGATTCTCACCTTCATGGGATCGTGGAAAAATCTGATGTGGCCGCTGATCATCACCCACAGCCCGCAGCTCTATACGCTGCCGCTGGCTCTGGCGAAGTTCAACGAACTCAACAGCGTGCAGTGGAGCCTGCTGATGGCCGGCGGCACGATCATGATGCTGCCGATGTTGATTCTCTTCATGGTGGGTCAGAAATACTTCACCAAGGGAATCATGCTCGGTGCGGTCAAAGGATGAAACCAATTTTTCGAGGATAATACAATGGCACAGGTAACGCTGGAAAACGTTTGGAAAATCTACGACGGTAAAGTCGTTTCAGTCAAAGACTTCAATCTGGTCATCCGTGATCGGGAATTCATGGTGCTGGTCGGCCCGTCCGGGTGCGGTAAGTCGACCACGCTGCGGATGATCGCCGGGCTGGAGGAGATCAGTCGCGGCACGGTGAAGATCGGAGACCGGGTGGTGAACGACATCCCTCCCAAGAACCGGGATATCGCGATGGTATTCCAGAACTACGCGCTCTACCCGCACATGACGGTGCGGGAAAATATGGCCTTCGGACTCAAGTTGCGCCACCTGCCGTCGACGGAGATCCGGGAACGGGTGGAGGTGGCGGCGAAAATGCTCGGGCTTGAAGAATATCTCGACCGTAAACCCAAGGCGTTGTCCGGCGGTCAGCGCCAGCGGGTGGCGGTGGGGCGGGCGATAGTCCGTCAACCGGCGGTGTTTCTCTTTGATGAACCGCTCTCCAACCTCGACGCCAAGATGCGCGTTCAGATGCGCGCCGAAATCAGCCGTCTGCAGCGCCATCTGCAGTGTACGATGATCTACGTCACCCACGACCAGATCGAGGCGATGACGATGGGCGACCGGATCTGCGTAATGAAGGACGGGGTGATTCAACAGGTCGACGAACCGCTGAACATCTACAATCGTCCGTGCAATATTTTCGTCGCCGGATTTATCGGCACCCCGCCGATGAATTTCATCCGCGGCCGGGTTGAGGCCGTCGACGGGAAACCGCATTTCTACGCTCCGGGCATCGAATTTGAACTGCCGCAACAGTGGTACGAGGGTGCCGCGCCGGTGATCAACAAGCCGGCGGTGCTCGGCATCCGTCCGGAAGCGGTCGGAGAACCCCATCCGGATCCGCTCGGCGAGGCGCTCTTTACCGCCACGGTCGATATCGTCGAACCGATGGGCGCCGAACAGCATGTCTACTGTACCGCCGGTGAAAATCATCTGGTTGCGCTGCTCGCACCCGAGCGTCATTACCGGATCGGTGACACGATAACCTTGTCGGTTCAGCTGTCACGGCTCCACCTTTTTGACCCCGAAAGTGAAAAAGCGCTGCCTATTTACGCCGATCAGCACTGATTGCGCACCTGTTTCCCTTTCTGACGCAGGGCCGCGCCCGGCATTGGCCGGGCGTGGCGTCCCGGGTATTTCTTGTGACCAAATTACGAAAGATTTCCACATATTATGGACAATCATATTAAAATTCGTACCGCAATCGTGCTTATCGTGATCGCGGTATTCGCCTTGGCGATACATCCGCTGACGCCGCGGGATTTCTATCAGACGCTCCGGAAGACGATCAACGCCGGGGATGCGGCCGGAATCGAGGAGATGATCGCCGATGCGCAGCGGCGGCAGCAGGAACGTCCCGATCTTCTGCCGGCCGCAGCGATGCTGGAGGCCGCCGACGCCGCCGGAGTCGAACTTAAGACCTTGACCGGTATGACGGAGGCGGTGGACAACAGTGATGTGATCGGTATGGTGCGCAAGCGCGCTTCGAGTTCGATCCGGCTCGGCCTTGACCTTAACGGCGGGGTGGAGTTCGTGCTGAATCTGATCCCGGACGGCGAGGCGCTGGCCGCCGGTGGCTTTACCCCTGCCGAGGCGGAACGGCGGGTACGGGAGAACTTCTCCGAATACCGCGACCTCGCCATGGAGGCGCTGCGCCGCCGACTGGAATCCCAGAACATTCATGAAACCGAAATCACCCCTTTCGGCAGCCGCGGACTCTCGCTCAAAGCCCCGCTGGTCTCCCGGGATGAAAAGGACAAGCTGCGCAAACTGATTCAGATGAGCAGCAAACTGCAGTTCCGGCTGGTGCATCCCCGCAGCGCGGAACTTCTCGCCGACGGACCGGCTGCAGTGGCGATGATTCCGGCCGGTTACGAGGTGATGCGCAGCGAGAGCGGCGGCGGAGGGGCGCCGGCGCAGTTCTACCTGGTGAGCCGTCACGCCGAGATGGACGGGCGGGGCATTGATCGCGCGTTTGTTGTGCGCAATGAATTCGGTCAGATTTCGATCGCGCTGCGTTTCAACACCGCCGGGGGGGAGGATTTCGCGGCGGTTACCGGTGCAAATGTCGGGCGCCAGCTTGCGGTGGTGCTCGACGGACGGTTGTATTGCGCTCCGGTAATTCAGAACGCCATCGCCGGAGGTCAGGCCGAAATCACCGGTCGCTTTTCGCTGGAGGAGGCGCAGATGATCGCCGACGCGTTGACCAACGGCAGCTTCCCCTTCCGGATCGAGGTGGCGGCGGTCTACGATACCGCTCCCACGTTGGGAGCTGACAACGTCGCCAACGGTATCATGGCCGGACTGCTGGCGCTGGCGCTGCTGGCGGTTTTCATGACCGTCTACTACCGGCGGGCGGGAATCATCGCCTGCATTGCCCTGGCGGTCAACGTGGTATTGATTCTCGGCGCGATGGCGGCCTTCGGCGCGACGATGACGATGCCCGGCATTGCCGGTATCATCCTTACGCTCGGGATGGCGGTTGACGCCAACGTACTGGTTTTCGAGCGGATGCGGGAGGAACTTGAAAACGGGGTGTCCCCACAATCGGTGGTGCCGCTGGGGTTCCGCAAAGCCTACAGTTCGGTGATCGACGGCAATCTGACCACGCTGGTGGTGGCGCTGATTCTGATCTATTTCGGCAGTGGTGCGGTCAAGGGCTTCGCGGTCAGTCTGGCGATCGGTATTGTCTCCAGTTTGTTCACCGCGCTTTTCATGACCCGGGTCATTTTCGACTGGCTGATGCGTTTCGACCGCAAACCCCGCTTCACGATGATGCGATTCTTTTCCCGGCCAAACATCAACTTCCTGCGCCAGTCGAAAATCGCGCTGCCGTTGTCGCTGGCGGCCATGGTGCTCTCGGTGGGGCTTTGTTTCTACAAAGGCGAGGATACGTTGAGCGTGGATTTCACCGGCGGTACGCTGATCAGCTGCAGCTACGACGGGAGCGTCCCGGTGGCTGAACTCGAAAAGAGCCTGAACGAACTCGGCCTCAGAGGAAAAGTCTCCTATAAAAGCAGTGTTTCCGGACGTGACAACCAGAAGTTGGAAATCCTGCTGCGGGATTCAGGTGAGGAGAGGGATTACAGCGGCGTGATCGATGAGATCAACCATCGCCATCCGGAACTGAAACTTTCCGGCGCCCAGTATACCGCCGTCGGCGGGATGGTCGGTGCGGAGATGAGCCGCAATGCCGTGATCTCGATTCTGCTGGCTTTTCTGGGGATGATCATCTACGTGACGATCCGCTACGAATGGAGTTATGCCGTCGCCGGTATTTTCGCACTGGTGCACGACGCCGTTGTTTCACTGGGAATCTTCGTGCTGCTCGGCCGCGAGATATCGCTGCCCGTCGTCGCCGGCGTGTTGACGATCATCGGTTATTCGATCAACGACACGATCGTGATCTTCGACCGGATGCGCGAGGAACTGCGGCTGCATCCGGAACGTTCATTTGCCGAGTCAACCAATGAAAGTTTGAACCGGACGCTGAGCCGAACTGTTCTCACCAGTCTGACCACCTTTCTGGTGGTGGCGGTGATGTTTCTTTTCGGCGGCATCGCGATCAACGATTTCGTCTTCATCATCATGCTCGGCATCGTGATCGGCAGCTATTCAAGTCTTTATGTCGCCAGTCCGCTGGTCGTTTACTGGCATGATTTCATTAATCACCATCGCCGGGGAGCCGGAAAAAATCAGGGAGAAAAAGAGATTGAAAACCGGGGATGTTGAAAAACTCCGTGGCCTCAGCAGCGCCGAGGTTGTCGTCAGTCGGCAGGAACATGGGGCCAATCTGCTCACGCCGCCTCCCCGGGAATCGGCGTTGAAGATATTTCTGTCGAAGTTTCTTGATCCGGTGGTCGCGATTCTCTGTCTGGCGGCGCTGGTTTCGCTGCTGACCGGAGGCGCGATTGAGAGCATCGGGATCCTGCTGGCGGTGCTGCTGTCGACCGGAATCGCTTTCTTCAACGAATACCGCGCCGGACAGGAATTTGATATTCTCAACCGGACCGAAGATTCCGTACCGGTCAAGACCAGGCGGGACGGCGAACTGCGACTGCTGCCGAAGTGTGAACTGGTGGTTGGAGACATTCTTTTTGTCGAGGCCGGCGAGGAGATTCCCGCCGACGCCGAAATTCTTGAGGCGGTAGATTTCCGGGTGGACGAATCGAAGTTCACCGGCGAGGCGGAACCGGCTCCGAAATTCGCCGCCGAAGACCCGGAGTGTGCCGAATACGCCGACGCCACCTATCCCCCCGACCGGGTGCTGCGCGGCGCCACCGTGGCGGAAGGCAACGCCTGGCTGCGGGTCGTCGCGGTCGGCGACGCTACCGAACTCGGAAAAACCGCCCGTGCCGCCGGGGAGGCGGTTGCCGTGCCGACGCCGTTGCAACGGCAGCTCGCCAGACTCGGCAAGGTGATCGCCGGTTGTGGAATCTCGTTGTCGATCCTTTTGCTGTTGATTTTGATTGCAAAGGCGATGGCGGCGGGTGAATTGCCGGCGTGGTTCAGCCAGTGGCCGACGGCCGGGCAGTGGGGAACTCTGCTCGGATTTTTCATGGTTGCCATAACTCTGATTGTGATGGCGGTTCCGGAAGGGCTGCCGATGAGTGTGACCTTGAGCCTCGCTTACAGTATGAAGCGTATGGCCAGAAGCAATTGTCTGGTTCGCAAGCTCCACGCCTGTGAAACCATCGGCGCCGCGACGACGATCTGTACCGACAAGACCGGCACGCTGACCATGAATGAGATGCGCGTTGAGGAGGTTTTTTTCACCGATACCGCAGCCTGGCTCGACGAGGCGTTGTGTGTGAACACCACCGCCGCTCTCGATGGCGAGAAGGTCATCGGCAATCCCACCGAAGGGGCACTG
>CAKUKT010000023.1 GCA_934663655.1 uncultured Victivallaceae bacterium | reverse complement strand
GGATAAAAATCCGGCAGGGCGATGTCGCCGCCGCCCGCGAAACCCTGATCGCCGCGAAAAAACGTTCCGACAATGCGATTCTGATCGAGAACTGCGACAAACTCCTTAACGGCAAGGAGAAACAATATTCGCTCCAGGGATTCGGCGACGCCTGGTACGCGCTGGCGCTCGAAGAACCCAAGGTGAAAATGCAGCGGCAGCGGCAGCAGCATTTCTACCGCTGACGGCGACGGCCATTCCGGAGCGAAAGCAACATAAACCGGTCAGGCCGGCTTGAGGTACAAACATCATGGCGGAAGGCGGAGCAGATTCCTATCGCGCCGCAGCGGCGGAACTGGTGCGGCGTTTTCTTGATCCGGTGGTATTCATCGGCGCGGTGGCCCGTGCCGTGCCGACGCTGTTCACCCGTCGGGGCATTCGCTGGCGGGAACTCGGTTACTACCTCGATCTGTGTGGAGCGCGAACCCTGCCGATCGTGCTGATGATCAGTCTGTTGATGGGACTGGTGCTCGGATTTCAAGCCGCCATCCAGATGGTCAAGGTCGGCACGGAAATATTTGTCGTCGATCTGGTGGGATTTTCAGTACTCAAGGAGTTCGGACCGCTGATGGTCGCGGTGATCTGCACCGGCCGGGCGGGTTCGGCGTTCGCGGCCGAAATCGGCACCATGAAGGTCAACGAGGAGATCAGCGCCCTCGAAACCATGGGCATCTCCCCGATCTCCTATCTGGTGATGCCGAAACTCGCCGCCCTGTTGATCTCCATGCCGCTGCTCTCGGTTTTCGCCGACGCCGCCGGAATTTTCGGGGGGCTCTGCGTCGGAGTGCTCACCCTGGAGATCCCGGTGGCCGCCTACTGGTCGCGGACGCTGGAGGTGCTCGATCCGGTGACCTTCATTCTCGGAGTTCTCAAGAGTTCAGCATTCGCCGTGCTCATCACCTTCGCCGGATGTTACTGCGGTTTCGCCGCCTCCGGAGACGCTCAGGGGGTCGGTCGCGGCGCCACCCGGGCGGTGGTGATGGCGATCTTCCTGGTGGTGATCGCCGACGCAATCATAACCATGCTCTATTCTTTTATCGGATATTGATTGAAATGGCCGAACAACCGGTAATTGAAGTAAAAAACCTGACAATCGGTTACGATCGACGCCAGGTGCTGCTGCAGGATCTCAACTTCGAGGTCCATCCCGGTGAAATCTTCTGCGTACTCGGCGGTTCCGGATGCGGCAAGAGCACCCTACTCAAGCACCTGATCGGCCTGCTCGATCCGTTGGCCGGAGAGATCTTCATCTACGGAGAGAGTATTGTTACTGCCGATGAAAAAGCACGCCGGGAATTGATGCGGAAATTCGGCGTCACCTATCAGGGCGGCGCACTTTTCGGTTCGATGACGGTTGCGGAAAACGTCGCATTACCGCTGCGGGAGTTCACCCGGCTCTCCAACCGGGAGATCATGCGCATCGTCGGAGAAAAGCTCGAACTCGTCGAACTCGCCGATTTCGGGAATTTCATGCCGGCGGAACTCTCCGGCGGCATGCGCAAACGGGCCGGCCTCGCCCGGGCGCTGGCACTCGACCCGAAACTGCTCTTTTTTGACGAACCGTCGGCGGGACTTGACCCGATCACCTCGGCGGAACTTGACCGGTTGATTCTCACCACCCGACGGAACACCGAAGCTACCGTGGTGGTCGTAACCCATGAACTGGAAAGTATTTTCACCATCGCCGACCGGGTGATGATGCTCGACCGGAAAACCCGGTCGATCGCCGCGATCGGCGCCCCGGAACAACTGCTCCGGGAAACCACCAATCCCTGGGTGCAGGCGTTTCTAACCCGGGACGGACTGATGAACTTTGACAACCGGGCGCCAGGCCGGAACTGTGCCGCGCCGAATGGGAGCAGATAATGAAAGATTACAACCGAAACCTGCGGATCGGCATTTTCGTCGTCACCGGACTCGTGCTGCTGCTGGCCATACTTTACGTACTCGGCCTGTCGGAACTCTTCACCCGTAAAGCCTATCTTTCGACCACCTTTGTGGAATCGGTGCAGGGACTGTCGGTGGGGTCTTCGGTGAAATACCGCGGAGTCCCGCTGGGCACGGTCAAAAGCATCTCGATCCTGATCTCCGAACGGCTCGTCAAAGTCGATATGGAGATCGAACTCAAACATCTGATCGCCAAAAGTTCCCGCGACCAGCAGCTGGTGGCGCAGGAGGTGTTCACCCGCGAGATCAAACACGGCTTGCGGTGCCGTCTGGAATATGCCGGCATCACCGGAATGAAATTCGTCAACTTCGACTATTTCGCCAAACCGGACGATGAACTCCAGCCCTCGCCATTCCCGATGTCCCGGGATGATTACATCTATATCCCCTCGGTTCCGTCAACCATGGAAGATATCACCACCGCGCTGATCTCCGCCATCGAACGACTCTCCAAAATACGCTTCGAGGAGATCGCCGAAGAGGTGGAATCCGCCCTGCTGGAATTCAACGCTTTCCTCTCCTCGCCGACGATGAAGGCGACCGTCAACCGCATTCACGACGCCGCCGTGAACATCGAAAGCGGTTCCAACATCATCGCCCAGATGCTCGCGGACGACAAACTCAATAAAATTCTCGACGGAGCCATCGCCGACCTCGAAATGCTGAAAACGCTCACCACCCAGCTGCAACATGACGCCACCGCCATGCGCCTGCCCGAAAGCGCTTCCGACATCCGCGCGGCGGCGGCAGCCATCACCAACGGACGGCAGGAACTCTCCAATACCCTGTTCAAACTGAATCAGACTCTGGAGGCGCTGACCATGCTCTGCGACTATCTGAGCACTGATCCCAATTCATTGATCCGCGGCAAAAGCAAACCCCGACTGGAGGAGTGATCTGTGAACGACGCCGAAGAAAAAATCGCGGAGATCATGCTTCGCGAAGAGAGCTATTCGGCGGAGGCCTATGACTTCGTCGGACGGGCGGTGAGCTTCACCATTTCCAGACTGAAAGCGCACCGACATGTGTCGGCCGCCGAATTACTCGCCGGGATCCGGGATTTCGCACGTCAGGAGTTCGGCGCGGTCGCCGGTTCCGTGCTGGAAGGCTGGGGGATCTTCACCGCCGCCGATGTGGGGCGGGTGGTCTATTTGATGATCGATGCCGGGTTGTTGTCGGCTTCACCGGAGGATTCGCCGCATGACTTCGAAATTGATTTTCAACTCGCGGCGCTGCCGGATGAACCCTCGATCCCGGAAAAACTTCCGAAACTTGACGAATAAAGAGTTCCCGCTCACCTCCCCTGCCCCGCCCCCTGAACCGCAGACGGACGGCAGATGGGTTGCGGGGATGACCGGTTGCCGACAATGTTCCGAGGCGTTTTTCCGGCTGCCCGGCAGCAGGGCGACGGCGCGGCAGTTCAAACCGGGGATTGAGATCCCGGACAGCGGCGTCCCCCGGCCCCGAAACTAAAGCAGCAGCAACGGCGACCCGAGTATCTTTCCGGCCAGCACCTGCCCGAACATATGTTCACCGATCGGCTGGCTGCGGTTGTCCCCGACCACATAATAGTGTCCCGGTTCAACCGTGCGCGGCGGCAGATCCCAGTCCGAAAGGTAGCGCAGATAAGGTTCATCCGCCTTTTCGCCGTTCACATAGAGGTCGCCGTGACGAAATTCCACCGTGTCGCCGGGAAGCCCGACAATACGCTTGAGAAAGAAAACCCGCGGCCGGTATTTAACAATCACTACATCGCCGCGCTTGGGTTCGGAAAAAAGATATTTCCCGCGCCAGCAGAAGGTGAAACCGTGCGACGGATAGGTAGGAAGCATGCTCTCTCCGTCGATAAAACACGGAATCAGCACAAAAGAGAAAACCAGGACGGCAAAGACCGCCACCACTCCCATCCGCAGAAAAAATCCCCGGGTCGGCCGCGGCAGCAGAAACTCCTTTACCCGTCCCGCCTCGGTATCATCGGCCGACCGGTGAGCTCCGGCAATTCTCAGCCACAGATTTTTAAGTTGTTGCAACATGATCGTTCACCGCCGGTTACTGCGACAGCACCAAAACATTGCCGCTCAACCGACAGCTTCAGCGCTTGCGTTTTTTCGCCTCCTCCTTGGCGGCGGCGATCGCGGCAGCCTCCTCGGCTTCGAGCTGATGGATGAAACGACTCTTGTCGCTCGCTTTCATGTAGGCCTCCTCGGCGCTGATATTGCCGGCGTCGTATTCCGCCTGGATGGAGTTGTCCATCGAACGCATTCCCCGGCCGACGCCGGCGTCGATGATCGTGCGGATATTGGAGATCTGTCCCTCGCGAATCGTATTGGGCAACCCCTCCGCCCAGAGCAGCACTTCGTGGACGGCGACCCGCCCCCCCGCCTTTTTGCGGCAGAGCAGCTGGGAGACCACCGCCCGGAGACATTCGGCGAGCATGGTGCGGATCTGCGCCTGTTCATCCGAGGGGAAGGCGTCGATCACCCGGTCGATGGTCTTGGGCGCGTTGTTGGTATGCAGCGTGGCGAACACCAGCATTCCCATCGAGGCGCAGGTGAGACCGAGACGGATCGTTTCGTTTTCACGCATCTCTCCGATCAGCACAATATCCGGGTCCGAACGCATCGCACCACGCAGCGCCCGCGGGAATGATTCGGCGTGAATACCGACTTCCCGGTGCACGATGGTGCAGTTTTTGTTCTGATGGACAAATTCGATCGGGTCTTCGATCGTGATGATATGCTTGCTGTGGTGGTCGTTGATGTAATCGATCATCGCCGCCAATGTCGTCGATTTTCCCGAACCGGTCGGCCCGGTGACCAACACCAGCCCCTGCTTGTAATTGCAGATCTCTTCGAGAACTTCCGGCAGTCCGAGTTCCTGAAGCGTCAGAATCTTGCTCGGGATCTGCCGCAGCACGCAACCCATGCCGTGGTAATTGTACATGAAATTGCAGCGGAAACGCGCCAGCCCGGGAATTTCGTGCGCGAAGTCGAGGTCGCGACGCTCCATGAAAATATCCCAGCGCTTGGCCGGCAGACAGATCTCCCGCATCAACTCCTCCATACGTGCGGCATCAATCACATCGTCGTCGAGAAGCTGGAGATTGCCGTGTATCCGGGCCTTGGCCGGAAAATTTACGGAAAGGTGCAAATCCGAACCGCCGAGACTGAGCATCTGGCGGAGATACTTATTGATGATGGGTTCCTTTTCCATGAACGTATTTCCTTAACTGCTGCTGAACGATGATCTTTACCGGCGGCTGAGCTTCTGTGCCTCCTGGGTCGCCCACAGCTGGTTGAGCTGGGCGATCGTCGGCCCGTCGGTCATATAGGGAATGGCGGCGTCCCGGGTGATCAGACCGCGGGTGAACTTCTTGAGCAGACACTGATCAAGAGTGCACATGCCCTGCTTGTTGGAAGTCGCCATCGTCGATTTCAGCCGGAAGGTCTTGCCCTCGTTGATGGTGTTGCCGACCGCCATGGTATTGAGCAGAATCTCATACGCCAGCGTCAACCCGCCCATGCCGTCGGGAATCAATTTCTGGCAGATGACGCCGCGCAGACTGCCGGCGGTCATCGCCCGGATCTGCGGCTGCTGCGCCGGCGGAAACACATCGAGCAGCCGGTTCAGCGTATTGGGAGCATCGCCGGTGTGCATGGTGCCGATGACCAGGTGACCGGTTTCAGAGGCGGTGATCGCGTTTTCGATGGTTTCGAGGTCGTGCATTTCACCGATCACGATCACATCCGGGTCTTCACGCAACGCCGCCTTCAGCGCGAAATGATAGGAGATGGTGTGCTTGCCGATCTCCCGCTGCGTCACCTGGCAGTTGCGGGAAATCTGGAGAATTTCGATCGGATCTTCGATGGAAATAATGTGATCGCGACGTTTTTCGTTGATGATGTCGATCATCGCGGCCAGCGTGGTGGTCTTGCCGGCGCCGATGGGACCGGTGACCATCACCAGACCGTTGTTGTAGTCGAGCAACCGCCGGATGTAGATGATGTCATCATCCATGAATCCGAGTTCTTCGAGCGAACAGATGTGATCGGGAACCAGCCGGTAACTGCCGCTCACGCCGTCCTTCTGCATCATCAGGCAGACCCGGAAACGGTCCCGGCCGACTTCGAGGGCGAAGTTCATATCCTGTTCGCGCAGGAACTCTTCACGCCGGGATTCGGCCAGCAGCGCGAGGTTCAGTCGCTTTGAATCCTCCGGGGTGATCACATAGGTGTCGAGCCGCTGCACCTGCAGCTTGTTGCGGACAAACGGAGGTGCGCCGCCGGAGATGTGGAGATCGCTGCAGCCGAGCTTTCTCAGACAGGCGAGCATGTAGATCATCCGGCCCTGAAGTTCGCCCTCGTCAAGCTGGGCGGTGTCGCTGAAGCTCGGGAGATCCTCATAACCGTTGACGCCGGAAAGATCAAAATCGACCCCGTCATAACTCGGCGTGTTATCGACGACGATTCCGGCGCGTTTCGGCCGCCGGCGATCCCGGTCGTCGTCCTCAACAAAATCCTCCGTACCGTCCTCAGCCGGTGCCGGAGCCTCCTCGATTTCCGGAGGTTCAAGTCCGGTCTCCGCCTGAGCGTTCGCGTAATTGATCAGCTCCGTGAGCTGCTCGAGCAGGGTCTGGGAATCCTCTTCGGTGAGATCCTGGGCCAGATGGTTGAGAATCTCCTGGGCATAGGTATTGAGATCGGCTTCGCCGCCGAGTCCCTCGTAGATTGCCGCCGCGTCACCGGCGGAAATGGCGCCGTTGCTGACCAGCGCATAGATGAACCATTTGACGTCCAAAGGTAATGACGGCATCGCCGCTGTTCTCCTTCTGCATAGTTTTGCCGGGTGAGGACGACAACCAGGCGTCCCGTACCGGGTTCATTGCTCCGTCCCGGCGGAATCGGCTTTTTTCCGTCCGGTCGGGGAGCGCCGCAATTCAAATATAATAACCTGCGGTTCCGGATTTTTCAAGTTGATCCGTCAAAAAAACCCAAGCCTCGCCGGTCGTCACCCGCGATTATCGGCAAAAAATTATATATTTTGCAAAATGGTCATGATGGTATTATATTATGTGCTTTACATGTTTCCCCGGTTTTTCCGGGGGCTTTTTTTTAGTTTTTCTTGTCGAGGAGGAATCATACTCATGTCCAACCCCAACCAGCACTCCGGGAGAGCCGCATCCGGAGGCATGAAGGAGGTGCTGTTGATCGCACTTCCGCTGGCGCTATCCTCGGCATGCAATGCAGTGAATCTTTTTGTCGACCGCATGATGCTGACCTGGTATTCACCGCAGGCGATGGCGGCGGGATTTCCGGCGGGAATCACCGCGTTTGCAATCGCGAGTATTTTCGTCGGCACCATCGGCTACACGGGCAGTTTCGTGGCCCAGTACGTCGGCGCGAAAATGGATCACCGGGTCGGAGTCGCGATATGGCAGGGGATGCTGCTCGCGCTGATCGGCGGCGCGATCTGTGCGCTGACGTGGTTCATTGCACCGGCATTGTTCCGACTCTACGGTCACGCGCCGGAACTCCAGCCACTGGAAAGCATCTATTACCGTACGCTCGCGCTCGGCACCATCGTCATGCTGCTGCAGATCGCGCTGAGCTGTTTCTGGAGCGGCCGCGGAAAAACCCTGATGGTCATGGCAGTTACCGCAACCGTGGTGCTCTGCAACATTCCGCTGAACTACCTGCTGATTTTCGGCCACACCCTGAATATTCCGTTTATCGGCCCCGTCACCCTCCCGGAACTCGGGATCTGCGGCGCCGCACTCGGCACCCGGCTGGCGGAACTCATCGGCGTGTTGATCTATGCTTCGGCATTTTTCGGCACCGCGAAGTTTCGCCGGCGCTATCGCACCGGCCGGCCGGTTTTCGATGCCGAACTCTTCCGCCGGATGCTGCGTTTCGGCGGGCCCAACGGTATTCAGCTCTTCCTTGACATGGCCGCTTTCAATTTGTTCATCGTTGCGATGGGAAGAATCAGCGTCGAAGTGCTGACCGCCTCCGGCATCGCGATGGCGCTCAATAATCTCTCCTTCACGCCGATGATCGGCCTCGGTCAGAGCGTGGCGATTCTGGTCGGACAATCGATCGGGGCGCGCGATATTCCGCATGCGAAACGTTCGGTGGCCAGCGCTTTCTGGCTGATGGCGATCTACATGGCGATAATGGGGATGATCTTCTCGATATATCCGGATCCGCTGCTGCGACTTTTCGGCGGCAACATCCCGGAGGAGACGATGCAGCTCACCCGTACCATGCTGAAATTCGTCACCGCCTATCTGCTCTTTGACGGCATGTTCATGATCTACACCAACGCGATCAAGAGCGCCGGCGACACGAGATTCACGATGTGGGTCGGAGCCCTGATGGCGTGGACACTCTACGCCCTGCCCGGCGTCGGCGCAAGCATTTTCTTTCAGAGCAGGACAATGCGGCTGCGCCTGGGAGAAGAGGCCGCCGCCAGCTGGGCTTTGTGGTCGATGTGGACGATCTGCGTGATCTATATCATGACCGCGGCGCTGGTATTCTACTGGCGTTACCGCCGCGGCCGCTGGCAGTCGATGCGGGTGATCGAATCGGCGTCCGAGGCCCCGGGCGTCGAATGAATCCGCTGAAGGAACGGCCCGATCCCGTCCCCGGACCAGACGCCGTGCCGCCGCGGAATATTTTTTCAACGAACTTCAACCCGGTAGGGCACTGAACCAAGAAAGGTGCGGCCGTATCCCTTGGAAACTGCCCGGCGGTCGAGCACCACGATGATGCCGCGATCATTGCGGCTGCGGATCAGCCTCCCGACCCCCTGCCGGAACTTCAACACCGCTTCCGGCAGACTGTATTCGGAAAAGGAACTTTTTCCCGTGCTCTCGATCCTCGCCATCCGGGCGGCGATCAACGGGTGGCTCGGCACCGCAAACGGCAGTTTGGTGACGATGACATTGCTCAGCGCCTCCCCCGGCACATCGACGCCGGTCCAGAAGCTGTCGGTCCCGAACAAAACCGAATTTACATCCTCCCGGAACTCCATCAGCAACTGGTGACGACTCTGTTCGCCGCCCTGCATCAACAGTTTCCAGCCGTGCGAAGCAAAGCGGTCACGCAGCGCGTCAGCACAGTAACGCAGTGTCTGGTAACTGGTGAAAAGCACGAAAGCCTTGCCGTCCGTCATTTCGACATAGCGGTAAATCTCCTCGACCAGCGCGGCGGGATATTCGCTGCTGGCCGGATCGGGCATTCTGCCCGGCACCAGCAGCCGCGCCTGATCCGGAGAAAACGGTGAATCGAGACGCAATGTTTCGCCGTCGCAGAAACCGGTCCGTCCAACGAAATAATCAAACCGGTTGCGCACGGTCAGCGTCGCACTGCACAGAACGACCGGGAAATCCTGACGGAAGAGCATTTTTTCGAGCAGTTCACCGACATTCAGCGGCGCGGCGCGCAGGGAGACGCCGCCGCGTTCGGATTCGACATAGTAGACCGCATCCGGCATCGTCTGGTGAGTGAACTGATCCAGCGCGTCGACGAACCCGCTGCAGCGCGACAGATGCGAAGAGAGTTCCGTCTTGAACCCGGGATCCTCTTCATCCTCGACGAATTTGCCGAGCCGGGAACAAAGTTTGAGCAGCGCCGGAGTCAGCCGGTCGGGAAAACGTTCGGGAGTGGATATGCTCAACGCGCTCTCCCGCTTTTCCGAGAGCAGATTCTCATAGGGCTGGAAGAATCCCCACGCCTCGTCGCGCGCTTCGGCAACCGCCGCCCGCAGTTCAGCGATGTGGTTTCCCGCGCGCATCAGCAATCCGCGGGAGTTGTCGGGATTGAACAGCCGATTGAGTTCGCCGGTAATACCCTGACGGGAGAGGTAAAGTCCGAGGTATTCGGCGGCGTTGTTCTCCAGCGTATGGGCCTCGTCGATCAGTACCGCCCCATAGTCCGGCAGCAACGCTCCGGCGCTGTCGAGCGACCGCATCGCCAGATCGGTGAAAAACAACGCGTGATTGGCGATGATGAGATCGGCCTCCTCCCAGCGACGACGCGCCTGATAGTAAAAGCAGGAACGGTAAAATGAACACTTCGGCCCCAGACAGTTGCCGACCTCGCAGCAGACCAGCCCCCAGACGGCGGGATCAATCCGGCGGGGAAAGGAGTCCCGATCCCCGGAGCTTTCTCCGGCGGAGAGGCCGCGCGAAATACGTTCGAGATCGACGATCAGCGAGGGTGACGGCAGCAGCGCGTCGCGCTGCTCTCCTTCGAGCATCGCGAGGCGGCGGCGGCACAGATAGTTGCGCCTTCCCTTGGCCAGCGCCGCCTTGAACTCAAAGCCGATCAGTTCGCCGAGCATCGGAATGTCTTTGTAGATCAGCTGCTCCTGGAGATTGATCGTCTCGGTGGATACCACCGCCGGGCGTTTGCAGTAACGCGAACGCAGCAGCAGCGGCACCAGATAGGCAAAACTTTTGCCGACCCCGGTAGGAGCTTCGACACAGAGGTTTCGCCCGTTGATCAGAGCGTCACAGATCGCTTCGGCCATCTGATTCTGCTGCGGTCTGACCTCGTAGCTGCGTTCGCCGAAATCACCGTGGCACAGCGGACCGGAGGGAGCGAAAAATTCCGCGCAACGTCGGCGGAGTTCCTCTCCCGGCAGTGCTTCCACCTCGTAATCAACCTCGCAGTCGTCGAAGGGAAAGTCACACTCCGACATCAGGTCATCGGCGGAGGAAAAACGTTCGGAGAGCTTGATCATTATTCGTCGAGATGAGATTTTATCAGTTCCGGCCACCGGGCGAAACGTCGTCCGGAAAGTCCGAATCCGTCGGTGATTTTGCGCACCAGCGCCGCGGCGTGGTTCTCACATCCGGAGAGCAGGTCGGCGGCGCTGCGGTGGATCACCCCTTCGATCCGGGATGCCGAAGCCGTGAGACGTTCCCGAATCCGGGGAACGTGCAGGGTGACGCCGTCCAGTTCGTCAAGTTCGAGCGAGAGCAGAAAGAGTTCGTCGCAGAAGTCGAGTTCGGAATAGACCCGCCCGACGAAGTTGACCGCCTCGCCGGTAAAATCCAGCAGCGTTTCAAGTTCCAGCCGTCCCTCCGGCAGCGGCAAGTAGCCGATGTAGTGGAACAAGCCGCTGTTGAAGAGCTGCCACATCCGGTTGGAACCGCGCGGCATCGCCCGCAGCGACACATTGGTCAGCTTCGCCCGTTCCAGTTCACCGTCGCCGATGAACACCGCCCCCGGACGGTAACGCCACGCATTCGCGGCGGCGTGGTGAAGCACCGCCGGATCGAAGGGATCGGTCGGAGCCTTCTCCGGATGGGCGGTGAACTGCACCAGAATATTTTTTCTTCCCGCCGGCGGGGTGTGACGGTGCCGGAAATAGAGCACCGCTCCCGCGACCGCGTCGTCAAATCCCGCCTTGCCGGACGCCGTCCCCGGACGGCTTTCATAAAGAATGCCGCGCAGCATCCGCCCGAGCATCTCCCGCTGGTTGCGCAGAGCCCGCTGAATTATCGCCTGCATCTCAATCGCCCGGTGAGCAGGACGACTCGACGCGTCGGGGGTACGGATGTAGAAAACGCCGGGTTGAAGTTCGAGTTCGACCGCCCGGCTGCACACGTGCGGCATCGTGCCGAAGGGACGGACGTGGAAAATCGCGTATCGCCGCCCCCGCACCAGCGGCCGTTCAATCGTGAAATCGATCGGCGGTTCGACATGGCTGTTCACGAATGAGCCCACCGCGCTGGGATCGAAGGATTTCGCCTCGGCCTCGTTGAGACCGGTGTAAAGCGTCGGAGTTCCGTCCTCGTCTTCGCCGACGCCGATCACTATGTAACCGCCCTTGGTATTCGCCAGCGCCAGCAGATGGCGCACGATTTTTCCGCGCGCCGCCCGTCCCATGGTATTCCACGACTGGTGCGCTTTGTAGTCGAGTTCGTCGGACTCGACGCCGCGGTAGACGATCTCCTCGAAGTCGGTGGCAGGAGTACTCATGGCCCGGTCACTCTTCCGGATTATAGATGATGTGCTGGCAGGTATCGCAAACACCGGTGCCGTTTTTCCGAAGTTCGCTCAGCGTCTGCGCGGTGACCCGCATGTGGCAGTGTCCGCAGGAACCGTTTTCCACCTTGACCACCGGGGCACCGGCGTTGCGCCCGCCGAGCAGAGTGGTATAGCGGTTCAGCAGCACCGAACTGATTCCCCGGATCGCACCGGGGCGGGAAGCCTCCAGCCGTTTGAGTTCCTCGCGGATCCGGCCGCCGAAGCTGACAAGTTCCTCAAGCTCGGAACGAATATCCCGTCCCGCGGCCTCGTTCTCGCTGCGCACGGTTCGCGCTCGTTTTTTCGCTGCCTCAAGCTCGTCGAGCAGTTCGATCACCCGCTCCTCGGCCGCCCCGATCTGCTTCTGATTGCTCTCCACCGCGGCGAGCATCGCCTGATATTCATTATTTTTGCGCACGACCGCCGACTGCTGGCGCAGTTTGCTGATCTCCGCATTGAGATTTTCGATGGCGGATTCCTGACTTTTGATTTCGAGTTCGAGTTTCCGCACTGCATTGTCGGCGGCGGCGATCCCGTTTTCCAGTTCGGTCCGGCGTTCGACGAGACGTTTCATCTCGGTCGGCAGCAGTTCCAGACGGGATTTGAAATCCCGGATTTTCATGTCGATCGCCTGAAGCGCCAGCAATGCATCGATATATTCGGCCGCCATCGTCACCTGCTCCTGTGATACTTTAATTATCCCTGCTTGGGTCTCATCCGTTCAGAAATCCTGAAACAAACCGTCCGTATCGGTGGCCCGGGTGATCCCGAGCTTCCGCCACGCCCGGGGAGTGGCCACCCTTCCCTTGCTGGTACGGGTGATGTAACCGCGCTGAATCAGAAACGGTTCGTAAACCTCCTCGATCGAATCCTCCGCTTCGCCGACGGAAACGGCGATGTTCTTGAGCCCGACCGGTCCCCCTCCGAAGTTGTTGATAATCACCTCCAGTATCCGCAAGTCCATCTCGTCGAGCCCGTCCCGGTCAATCTGCAACATCTCCAGCGCCGCCGCGGCGGTCTCACCGGTTATCACCGAATCGGCGCGTACCTGTGCGTAATCCCGCGCCCGGCGCAACAGGTTGTTCGCAATCCGCGGAGTGCCCCGGCAACGCCCGGCGATCTCCCTTGCGCCCTCGTCATCGAGTTCGACGTCAAGGATGCCGGCCGAACGCCGGAGAATCATCATCAGACTTTCAACATCATAGTAATCGAGACGGATATTCAGTCCGAAACGCGCCCGCAGCGGCGCCGAAATCATTCCCTGCCGGGTGGTGGCGCCGATCAGGGTGAAGCGCGGGACATTCAAACGGACGGAACGCGCCCCGGCCCCCTGTTCGAGCATGATATCGATGAAGAAATCCTCCATCGCGCTGTAAAGATACTCCTCCACCGTGGAACTCAGCCGGTGGATTTCGTCGATGAAAAGCACATCCCCGGCCTCAAGCGAGGTCAGCAGCCCGGCGAGATCCCCCGGTTTTTCAATCGCCGGACCGCTCGAACTCTTGAGCTTGGTTCCGCGTTCATTGGCGATGATGTAGGCGAGCGTGGTCTTCCCGAGACCGGGCGGCCCGCAGAGCAGGATGTGGTCGAGCGCCTCGTCGCGTTCCCGCGCGGCCCGGACGAAAAGCTCAAGCTGTTCCTTGACCCGCTGCTGGCCGGGAAATTCCGCAAAGGTCGGCGGGCGAAGGGTGGATTCCCGGGCCGGATCGCGGCGATTCAGAGTGGAAGTTATAAATCTTTCTGTCATGATCCCGATTGAAACGGCGGAAAAAATCGCCGGTGAAAACTTGTTTTCTTCAACTGGCAGTGTTACTTTATAAAAATAACGCATATTAACGTTATTTTCAAAGGAAAATCGCTATTTTTCGCTCTTTTCGCCGTCCGCGACGCCGGCGGGGAGCGGAATTGGTTTTCAGGAAAGATTTCTGTGTCGTTCAACTGGATCATCAATCCGAAAAAAAACAAAAGCAGAGGTAAAAGAATGTACGACCGCAAACTGGCTGAAAAGGCCGCCTCCACCATCCGGGTGCTCTCCGCTGAAGCAATCCAGAAAGCAAAATCCGGCCATCCGGGCATGCCGCTGGGCTGTGCCGATTTCGCCTTTACGCTCTGGGACAAGTATCTGCGCCATAATCCCCACAATCCCAACTGGATCGCCCGCGACCGCTTCGTGCTCTCGGCTGGTCATGGTTCGATGCTGATCTACAGTTTGCTGCATCTTTTCGATTACGGCCTGCCGATGGAGGAACTGGAGAACTTCCGTCAGTGGGGCAGCCTCACCCCCGGACATCCCGAATACGGTCACACCGCCGGCGTCGATATCACCACCGGACCGCTCGGCAGCGGTTTCGCCTCGGCGGTCGGCATGGCGATCGCGAACCGCCGTTTCGCCGCCAGCACCGGTCTGGACAAGGCCGGTCTGCTCAAGAGCCGGATCTTCGTGCTCTGCGGCGACGGCTGCATGATGGAGGGTTGCACCAGCGAAGCCGCCAGTCTCGCCGGCCATCTGAAACTCGACGAACTGATCGTTTTCTACGACGACAACCAGATCTCGATCGAAGGCGACACCGACATCGCCTTTACTGAAAACGTCGGCGCCCGTTTTGCCGCCTATAACTGGCGCATCATCAACGTTGAAAACGCCAATGACGCCGCCCAGTGCGATGCCGCGCTCGAAGCCGCGGTCAAATCCGACGGCCGTCCGACGCTGATCATCGGCAAGACCCAGATCGGTTTCGGAGCCCCCAACAAGCAGGGCAAGGCGAGCAGCCACGGCGAACCCCTCGGCGATGACGAAGTCGCCGCGCTCCGCGCCAATCTCGGCTGGACCGAACCGCCCTTCACCGTGCCGGCCGATGTCCGCGCCTACTGCAACGCCCGCGTGGCCGAACTCGAAGCCGAGGCCGCGAAGTGGGATAAGGAATTTGAGGCTTTCCTCGCCGCCGACCCGGCCCGCGCCGCGCTGGTGGAGAAATTCACCGACCGGGTTGTGCCGGAGAACATTCTGGAGGAACTCCTTGCCGCCGTTCCGCTCGACAAGCCGGTGGCCAGCCGCGCCAGCGGCGGCGCCGCGCTCCAGAAGGCGGCCGAACTCGTCCCCGCGCTCTTCGGCGGTGCGGCGGACCTCTCCCCCTCGACCAAGAGCGATGTCAAGGGCGGCGGAGATTTTTCGGTCGATAATCCCACCGGTCGCAACCTCCACTTCGGAGTCCGTGAGCTGGCGATGGGACTGGCCGGAAACGGTATGGCCCTCAGCGGCGTAGCGATCCCCTACACCTCGACCTTCTTTGTCTTTTCCGACTACATGAAGCCGGCGATCCGGCTGGCGGCGATTCAGCGGCTGCACCAGATCTACATCTTCACCCATGACTCCTTCTATGTCGGCGAGGACGGGCCGACTCACGAACCGATCGAACAGATCGCGATGCTCCGTTCGATTCCCGGCGTCACGGTGATCCGCCCGGCGGAAGCGCACGAGGTAGCCGGAGCCTGGGCGGCGGCACTCGAGGCCGACGGCCCGGTTGCGCTGCTGCTGACCCGCCAGAACCTCGATCCCTACGACGCCGAAACCGCCGCCAGAGTTGATGTCTCCCGCGGCGCCTTCGTCGTCAGCGACGATGAGGATTACGACCTGATTCTGGTCGCCACCGGCAGCGAAGTCAACCTCGCGCTCGGCGCGGCGAAACTGCTGCGGGAAGAGGGTCTCCATGTGCGGGTGGTGTCGATGCCGTCCCAGGAACTCTTCATGGATCAGGATCCCGAATATCAGGAAAGCGTACTGCCCGGCGACGGACGCTGCGCGATCATTTCGATCGAAGCCGCGAGCACCTTCGGCTGGGAACGCTTCGCTGATTACGCCATCGGCATCGACCACTTCGGGGCCTCCGCTCCTTACAAGGTGCTCGCCAAGGAGTTCGGTTTCACTCCGGAATCGGTCGTCGCCGAGATCAAGGAGTTCTTCAGCTGCTGCTGCGGCGAGGAAGAGGATGGCGATGACGACGCCCACTCCTGCTCCTGCGGCGCGAACGGCTGCGGCGGTGACAAATAAGGACGGCGCGAAGCGTTCGTCTGGAGGAACAGGATATGTCGGGAATTTTCAAGGCCTACGACATCCGCGGCGTTTATCCCGCGGAGGTAAATCGCGGTGTGGCCGAAGCCATCGGCCGCGCCTACATTGAGTTTACCGGTGCGCGCAAGGTGGTGGTCGGGCGCGACATGCGTCCGCATTCGGAAGAGCTTTTCGCCGGTCTCTCGGCCGGGATGCTCGCGCAGGGAGCGGATGTGATCGACCTCGGTCTCTGTTCGACCCCGCAGAGTTATTACGCAGTCGGCAGTCTCGGCGCCGACGGCGGCGTGATGATCACCGCCAGCCACAATCCCGGTGAGTGGAATGGTTTCAAACTGTGCCGCGCCCAGGCGGTGCCGATTTCCGGCGCCA
>CAKUKT010000022.1 GCA_934663655.1 uncultured Victivallaceae bacterium | reverse complement strand
TCCCGAAAACAACGTCTACCGGGCACTTATTCCCGATTTTAAAGTTGCCAGCACCCCGGTCGCGCTGTGGGGTGACTCTCCGCTGCGCTATGCCGGTTTGAAAACCATTATCATTTCAAGCGAGGATCATCCTCCAGTGCCGGTGGCGACGGCAATCCGGGATGCGGTGCGGTCGGGGTGTTCGCTTTTCATTATCGTACCGGCGGAGGCGCCGTGGCCGGAGGAGGCCGGCCCGGAACCGCCTTCCGGATTTACGAGCGTGAATGAGGGATTCGGCAGGATCATCACCGCACGTGGGCCCTCCGCCGAGGTGGTAAAACGCTTTGAAAAAGAAAATCTCGACCGCCGGGAAAACGTAAAACTTATTTCGGAGAGCGCCCCGGAATTACAGCAGCTGCACGGGGCGATCCTTTTCAGTGAGAGTGACGATCCCCCACTGCTCAATTCGCTCAGCTACCAGGTAAACTTTCAGACCCCGCCGCTGCCGCTGCGGATGATAACGCTGGTGATGCTGGGATTCATCATTGTGATCGGCCCGCTGAACTACCTGCTGCTGCGACGCAGGAGGCGGGTGCTCTGGCTGCTGGTGACGACGCCGGTGATTTCACTGCTTTTCTGTGCGGCGGTGATAATTTTCATTACCTTCAGCGAGGGATGGTATTCACGCGGATCGTCATACGGGATAACCCTGCTCGATCAGGAGCAGGGTTATGCGGCCACCCTGGCGGCGGTGGGAATTTACGCACCGCTGCCGCCGGGAGATTTCAAATTTGACAACCGTTCCTGCATCACGTTATCCTCACCCGGGGGAGCGTTGACGACCGACTTCAGCGACGGGCAGCTTCTTGCCGGGACAATGGTTCAGCCGCGGATTCCCTTCAGCTACGAAATCTCCCGCGTTGAACCGCGCCGGGAACAACTCCGGATCACCCGGAACGGCGACGCAGTCGAAGTGGTCAACGGTCTCGGCGTTGAACTCTCTTCGCTGTGGGTGACAATGCCGGATGGCAGTCGGTTCCGTTCGGCCGGGACCGTGGCTCCCGGAGAGAAAACAACTCTCAAAGCGGCAGGCAGCGCCCCGACGGTCGCAGAAGCAGATTTCCAGCCCCATTCGGTGCTCGATGTTCCTGCCAGCGGAGAAAAACCGCCGAAACTCCCCGGATCCTGGTATCTGGCGACGACGGAACAGCCGGCGTTTTTCCATCCGGGCGTCGAACTTGACGAACTGAAATCCACTCATCTGATTGTGGGTAAATTCAAATTAAATTCAACTGGATCAGAACCGCACTAAAGATGGAAATCAAGGTCAAAAATTTGTGTCGCAGCTTCGGAAACATCCGGGCGGTGGACGATGTTTCGTTTGAGTTTCACTCCGGAAATATTTTCGGCTTTATCGGCCCGAACGGCGCCGGTAAAACCACCACCATCCGGATTATGTCAACCCTCGATCTGCCGGATTCCGGAGACGTGTTCTACGACGGGGTTTCTACCGTCGACTACCCGGAACAGGTGCGCCGGATCATCGGTTACATGCCCGATTCCCTGCCCGGCTACCGGGATATCCAGGTCTGGGAATATCTCGACTTCTTCGCGCGGAGCTACGGCATCACCGGAGAAAAACGGCGCCGGGTACTGGCGGAAATCGAGGATTTCACCAATATCGGCAACATCCGTGAAAAATATCTCGCCTCGCTCTCCAAAGGCATGAAGCAGCGGGTCAGTCTGGCGCGATCGCTGGTGCACAACCCATCGGTGCTGGTTATGGATGAACCGGCGGCCGGACTCGATCCCCGCGCCCGACTGGAACTGCGTTCGCTGCTCAAGGTGCTGGCGGATCAGGGCAAGGCGATACTTCTGAGCAGCCATATTCTTTCGGAACTTCAGGATATCTGCGACGGCGCGGTGATCATCGAGCAGGGTAAAATTCTCTCCGCCGGTACGCTGGAGGAACTGCTGAAATCAACCGGCTGTCAACCCGCCCCGGATGCGGACGGGCCCGCCCCTTCCCCCGGAACCCCGGCGGTGGCGGTCGTCGTCATCAAACTCTCCGGCGAGGCCGAAGCGGTGCGGTTGAAACTGCTCGAACACCCGGCGGTGCGGGAGGCGGTTATCGTAACCGAAAAGGAGGTGCGCGCCCAGATCACCGCGACGGAGATTTCGACGGTGGTCGGCACCCTCTTTGCCGCCGGACTGCCGGTGACCGGCTTCTCCCGGGAGGAGATCGGACTGGAAGAACTTTTCATGAAAATAACCACCGGAGCGGTCCGCTGACGCCGGATGTTGGAGAAACAAATGAAAAGAGAGTTCGGAGATTTCATCAATCCGGTGCTTATCAAGGAGCTGCGCCAATATCTGCACAATCGGCTGCTGCTGATGGTGATGGGAGGGATGCTGCTGCTCCAATTGCTCACGCTGCTTGTTTTCAGTGAGATCAACGTTCAGGGCGAGATCGATTCAGGCGGTGGTTTTGCGGTGTTTTACTCCGTCTGCCTGATAATGGGAACCGCCTCTTTTCTGGTGGTTTCAGTGGGCGGGATGGTACGCTTTCTGGCGGAACGAGCGGATACTGAACTTGATTTTTCCCGGGTATCGGTACTGACGCCGGGAATGATCGTCCGCGGTAAAATGGCGGGAGCAACCTTGATGCTGCTCTTTATTTTCGCCCTCTGTCTGCCCTTTGTGGTAATCGCGTACTTTCTGCGCGGCGTATCGATGTTGCAGATGCTCATCACCTGCGCGCAGCTTTTCGTCACCCTGCTGATGCTTACCCAACTGGCGTTGCTGGCGGGGGCGACCGGAAGACGCTGGATCGTAATTATCTATGTGCTGGTGCTGCTGCAAATGACTGTTCCGCTGGCGTTTTTCATTATTTTCCCGCTCATCGAACCGATATGGATACAGCAGGTAGTGAAATTTATATTTTTCTTCGGAATATTCTGCCAGCTGGTGATGATCGGCATCGGTTTTTTCATGACCACCGCGTTGATATCCCCGCCCAATTCCAACCGGATTTTTCCCCTTCGGATTCTGTTCACTATCCTCCTGTTGATCGGTTCAGCCGGGATAATTCGGGGATTTGGTCTGCCTCCGGGAGACCAGATGAGTCCATTTTACATTGCTGCCGGATCACTGATGATGGTGGCCGCCATCGGCGGCACGGCCACGCTGGCCTCGTTTGAACGCGATGCCGCCGGGCGGAGAGTGTGCCGAAGTTGTCCGCGCAATCCGGTATTGAGAACGCTCCATTTTCTCTATTCCAGCGGCTGGCCGGGCGGAATCATGCTGGCTCTGCTGCTGGCACTGGCAATGACGGCATTGCGTTACACACTGGGAGTCAATGAAACAGAAAGTACCGAATTCAGAGTATTGATCAATTTCACAACGCTCGGCAATCTGCTCATCTTCTACGCCGCGCTGGCACTGTTGCTGCACCGGATCAGCGGACGGCTGCCGGGCTGGGGATGGTGGCTGATCACATCATCGGTATGTTCAATACTGCCTTACCTGTTGAACCTCGAACCGCTGAAATATTTGTCAGTATTCAGCAT
This sequence comes from uncultured Victivallaceae bacterium, assembly GCA_934663655.1. GTDB lineage: Bacteria > Verrucomicrobiota > Lentisphaeria > Victivallales > Victivallaceae > UBA1784. The sequence goes on along the minus strand of CAKUKT010000022.1, from coordinate 13,226 downwards.
CTTGGGCAATTGGATTGACAATCTGGAGGAAGTGGGTTTTGTAATCAGCGCCTTCCTGGCCATGGCATCTGTCGCCGTGCTGGTTCCGGCCATCATAGCGGCATTTCACGCCCACCACGCCCCGGCGCCGGAGAATACCGATGAATGAGATTGAAACCAAGCCCCAGCCGCAATTTATCCGCCGTGGCGATGAATTTTCCGGAGAACCCCCTTCCCCGGAAGGCAACCACTGGGCAATCAAACTGCGGCGGCAGCTCCGGCACAATCACGGGATACTCTTTGGCCTGTTCACCGTGGCGGTGGCGGAAGCAATTTTCCTGCTCGACCATTACCGCTACGAGCTAACCCATTATTACACGATCATCCCCTATTGGGGGGTGCTGCTGCCGATACTGTGCGCCATGGCCACCCTCAGTTTGGATTTCGGCGCTTTTTCCCGCTGGATTTCACTCAAATACGGGTCAGAACCGGAACTTAACCATTTTCTCGAGTTGTCGGCGATTGCTCCCCGGCGGGTATTCACTGCACTTCTGCAATGCCATTTTACCCTCTACTTCATTATGGTACTGGCGATTATTCCGGCGATACTGCTGATCTACGTCAATTATCAGGTGATGCCGCAATTGATTTTCGCTCTGCTGAACTGCGCTTTCGCCTCGCTGCTGGTGATTCTGACGATCAATTCAGGTATATTCCGGCTCGACACGCTGATGCTGGGCGTCATAACCATCATACTGATCATCACGTTGACCACCGACAGAATCTCCCACCCCGGAATACTGCTGACGGTGCTGGTGATCCTCTGCGCGGCCCGGAGCAATGCGTTTCTGATCAATGTCGGCGCGCGACGCTGCGTTGCCGTCGACCGGTTGATTGAAGCAGCGCTCATCGTGGTCGCGCTGATTACGCAGAATCTGGCGGGTTCGTATCGCGACTTTCCTTTATGGTCTCTGGCGTTGATCGCCGCCGCCTCATCGGTGGCTGACCTGGAGACGCTACTGAATCGGAGGAGGAGGCCGAAGCGTTGGAGATTCCAGTTCCCGGAACCGCTGACTTCGATGCTCTGGAGTATTCTCTGCTGTGGTTCAGCGGCGTTGCTGATATTTTTCATCCTGAAGACGGATACGGACACCGCGTTTTTCTTCATAATGCTGCTGGGAACGATGGTGACTTCAGGCAATCTGGCGCTGCTGGTGACGTGTCTGGTTCGCGGTTACCGGGTTGAAAAATTGTTTCCCGGCATGATCGTGATCATCTACATGTTGCTGATGGCGCTGTTGATGATAATCGGTGCGCTTTCAGGACTGCTTTCGGCTACCTGTTATCTGTATACTTCGCCGATAATCTGGGGGGTGGCTCTGTTGACTGCGGCGCTTCTGTCGCTCTTCTGGCCGAAGTCGGTGAATGGGAGCAGCCGCCAATGAATCAATCCCAACTTGCCATCGTCAGAAGCGCCCTGCTCAAAGCCGGTTCGATTGCACTCTCTTCGCCGGTGAGGAACCGCGGCGGTGAAGGTCGCCGGATCGGTCGCGGCAACGGTAATGCGCTGGAGTTCGTCGACTATCGGAACTATGCGGCCGGAGATGATCTGCGCCGTCTCGACTGGCGGGTTTACGCGCGAAGCGAACAATTGATGGTGAAAGTGTTCGCCGAGGAGATCGATCCGCGCTGCGATCTGCTGCTGGATGGTTCGGCATCGCTGGGAACGGTTCCCGGTGTTGCGGAAACCGCGCTGGGAATTGCGGCGCTGCTGGCGGCGGCGGCAAAAAATGCGGGATTTTCGCTGTCGGTATGGCATTCGCAGGAACAATTGAAGCGTGAGGAACATCCGTTTTCGCCGCTGGAGTGGAGCTGCGGAGAATTTGACGCTCCCTCCAGTCCGGATGCCGTGCTCGCGGGATTTGCCGGTTCCTTCTATCCGCGGGGATTGCGGATCGCAGTTACCGACCTGCTGTGGCCGGGCTCTCCCTCGGAGTTTCTCTCGCGTTTCTGTGCGGGAGCGAGCCGGACGGTGTTGATTGTGCCCGGTGATTCCGGTGATATTGGGGATGATGCTTCGGGCAACCGGCGGTTGATCGACGCCGAAAGCGGGGAAGAACGCGAAATTGTACTTGATTCCGACGCCCGCCGACGCTATCGGGAACGGCTGTCCCGCCACCGTGAACTCTGGGAACGCACCGCACATGAATACGGAGTCATGCTGTTGCGTCCGAAATTCACGGGTACGCCGGAGTCATGGGAACTGGGGATATTTTTTCAAGCGGGGTTGTTCAAATGATGCCGTGGGGGTTTGAATATCCGGTTTCCGGTGTGGTGACCGGGGCGATTGGCGCGGTGTTGCTGATCGGAATTTACTGGTTGCGGCATCGTTCCCGTCGTCAGCTGGTTCCGGCGCTCTTTCTGTGGGATGCGGCCGAACGGGTAAATCAGAGCGGTCGCCGTTTCCTTCCGGTCTTTCCGCCGGGAATCTTCTATCTCGAACTGGCGGCGTTGCTGCTGCTGGCGCTGGGAGCCGCTTCGCCGTTTTTTGCGGCGAAAGATAATTTTCCTCCGCTGGCGGTGATACTTGACAACTCATTTTCGATGCTGGCGACGTCGCCGGACTCATCCTCGCCCCGCGAACTCGGGGAACAGGAGGTGCGGCAGCTGGTCTCCCGTTATTCCGGCCGGCGGATACTCTGGGTGCTGGCGGGGCGGGAGCCCCGGTTGAGTTCCGACAGCGACGCGCGCTTTGATTTTGCCAGCGTCTGGACGGCGAACGAAGATGCCGCCGACCTGAATGAAGCGCTGCAACTGGTTCGACGCCGGGTTCCCGGAGCGGAAATTGCGGTGATAACGGATCGGCCGCCGGAAGCCGCCGGAGTAACGGTTACCGGGGATGTCGGCTATTTCGCTTTGGGAACCCGGCTGCCCAATACGGCGATTGTCAATGCGCGGCGAAGTTCCGACCGGGTGCTGGTGGAGGTGAAGAACTTCTCTTCCCGGCCACGCCCGGCGACGGTGCGCCTGCTGCCCGGCGATGGTGAACGTATGGAACTTGCGCCGGGTGAACGGCGGAAAATTGTGCTGCCGATTCCGGCGTCGGCCCGGGAGAACCTGCTGGAAATAGCCGTCTCTTCACCGGACGATGCGATTGAATTCGACAACCGGGTGGAGCTGCTGGCGGAGGACAGCCGTCCGGTTGCCGTCGCGTTCGCTCCGGAACTCGGGAAAAACGCGACTGCGGCGCTGGAACGGGTGCTGGAAGACAATCCCGACTATCGCCTCACGACTCCGACCGATGCCGAACTGCTGATCGCGCCTCCCGGAACTCCGGCGGGAAAATTTCACCGCCTGCTCTGGCATGGCGCGGAAAACGATCGCGCCACCGTGTTTACGGAACTCATGGCGAGGAGCGGGGATGAACTTCTCAGCGGCGTCAATCTGCGTGAACTCAACTGGGCGGCGGCGTCCGGAGTGAATCTTCCCGGCACGGTTCTGATCCAGACCACAACGCAACCGGTGCTCACCCGGCTCCGCCGTCTTGACAATCGGCTCGATTACCATCTCAATCTGGTGCCCGGCCTTGCCAATCCGGTACGCCGGGCGTTCTGGCCGGTCTGGTTCTGGAACCTTGCCCGGGAAATCCGCCGCGAACGCCCGGGACCACTCAGTCGCAACCTCCATACCGGTGAGCTGGCGACGGTACGCCTCGCCGATGAAGCCGCCGGTCCGGTGAAACTGTTCACTCCCTCCGGCGAAAAACGGGATTTGACGCCGACACGCAACCGAATCGCGTTTCCGATGGCCGAGGCGGGCATTTACCGTCTCACCGCCGGAGAGTGCAGCTATGAGATCGCGGCGACCTCCGCCGACGCGGGGGAATCCGATCTCTCTGAAGCCGGCCGGTTCCGGCATGAAGCCTCCCGTCCCGGTTCCAATATGCTGTTGAAGCTGTTTCGTCCGGCCTGGGCGGCGTTTCTCGGCGCGCTGGCGCTGCTGGCGCTTCACCTGCTGCTGACGGGAAACCGGAGGGGGGTGCGCTCATGATAACTTTTACCTATCCGGCGCTCTGGCTGCTGCTGATTCCGCTGCTGGTTCTCCAGTATGCCCGGCCGGAACGGAGCCGATTCCGGAATCTGTTGCGCCTGCTGTTGACCGTCGTGATCCTCGGCAGCGCGACGATGCCGTTTCTCCGCCTGCCCGACCGGACCGGAGTGGTGATGGTGCTGGCGGATCTGAGTTCCTCGATGCCTCCCGACGCCCGATCCGGCAGCGAGAATATCATCCACCGTCTTGATTCCCGGCGTCCGGCGGATTCCCGTTTCGGGGTAATCGGTTTTTCCGGTGATGCGATGTTTGAGAAACTCCCCGAGTCCCCGGGCTTTGACGGTTTCAAAGGGTTCTATGCCGACCCGGGCTCCACCAATCTGTACGCGGCGATGCAGCTGGCGTTGCGCAATATCCCCGGGGACACTCCGGCGCGGATGCTGCTGATAACCGACGGCCTCTGGAACGGCCCCGATCCCGAACCTTTATTCGCGGAAGCGGCGGCGCGCCGGATTGCGGTCGATTACCGGTTGATGGCCCGCAACACCTCCGCCGACCTGGAGATAACCGGAATCGACGCGCCGCTGCGAGTTGCTCCGGGCGAACTATATACCATTTCGATCGAGGTAAATTCACCGGTTCGGCAGAGCGGTTCCATCTCGATCAGCCGCGGCGGCAGCCGGGAAAACCGGGGGGTGGATTTTCAGCCCGGCATCAACCGTTTCACCTGGCGAGACCGGGCCGGAGCTCCCGGAGTGGCTGATTACGGGATCGTGGTTTCCGGTTCCGGCGCCGATGAAGTGCCGGAGAACAACCGGGCCCGGTGTCTGGTTGAGATTGCCGGACGTAAACCGCTGCTGCTGCTCACTTCCTCGCCGTCGCGTCACCTGGCGGAACTGCTCCGCCGGGCGGGATTCCCGCTGGTGGTGCGCGAACCGGCGCCGGCGGAACTGTTGCCGGAACGTCTCTCGGGATATTCCGGGGTGATTCTTGAAAACGTGCCGGCCTCCTCGCTCGGTCTCAACGGGATGAAACTGCTGGCGGAGCTGGTGAAATCCGGTTCTCTCGGACTGTTGATGACCGGCGGACGTTCCTCGTTCGCGGTCGGCGGTTATTACCGCTCCCCGCTGGAGGAGGTGTTGCCGGTCAGCTTTGAACAACGGCAGGAAATCCGTCGCGCGAAAAGCGCGATCATGGTGGCGCTCGACCGTTCCGGAAGCATGGCGATGGAGATCGGCGCCGGTACCAAGATGGCGCTGGCCAACCTTGCGACGGTCGAGGTGCTCCGGATGATGGCCCCCGACGACGAATTCGGCGTGGTGGCGGTGGACAGCAGCACACATCTGGTTCAGCCGCTGGAGCCGGTTTCGGAAAACTCCGATACCGCGGCCAAGATCGTGGCGATCGAGGCGATGGGAGGCGGAATCTTCATCTACCAGGCGCTCTATGCCGCCACCGCCGAACTGTTGAAATCCGACGCTCCGCAACGCCACCTGCTGCTTTTTGCCGATGCCCAGGACTCGGAAGAGCCCGGGGATTTCCGGGAACTCCTCCAGCGGGTGACCGGCAGCGGGATAACGGTCAGCGTGGTCGGCCTCGGTACTCCGGAGGACTGCGATGCGGAGTTGTTGCGGGAGATCGCCAGACGCGGCGGCGGAATCTGCTACTTTACCGAAAATGCCGAGGAACTGCCGCGGATCTTCGTCGAGGACACCTTTGTGATGGCGCGCCACACCTTTATTTCCGATCCGGTTGAGGCGGAATTTCTTCCGGCCGCCCGAACCCTGCCCGCCCGGATGCCGCTGACCGGAGAGGTCGAACTGGGCGGTTACAACCTCTGCTACGCGCGGGAAAATGCGGAAATTCTGCTGCGAAGCCGGGATGAATATTCCGCGCCGCTGGCGGCGATCGCTCCGGCCGGTCTCGGCCGGGTGGCGGTATTCACCGGGGAAGCCGACGGCAAATACACCGGTGCCTTCGGGGATGACGAACGAGCGGGCAATCTATTCGGGGCGCTGGTTCGCTGGATCGCCGCGGAGGATGAAAACCGGGACAACTGGCTGGTTCTCCAGCGTCTCATCAACGGGGTACACCGGATTGAGCTGCTTCTTGATCCGGAACGCACTGCTGATCCGTTCCCCGCTCTGCCGACGGTAACGACGCTGATTGCGTTCGGGAACGGCACAACCGAAAACCGCAGTGACGAAATGCGCTGGGAAGGACCGGATCGTCTGGTCGGTGAAATAGCGATGAAGGGAGATGCCATTTACATCGCCAACCTGACCATTCCCGGCCATCGGCCGCTGGTGCTGTCGCCGGTTGCCCTGCCCGGCTCGCCGGAGTTCTCCACGACGGCGGAACGGGATATCCCGCTCACCGAACTCTGCGCCTCCACCGGCGGACGCGAACGCCTGGCTCCGGATGAATTGTGGCGGGAACTGCCGCGACGGAAACAGTTTTTCGCGCTCTGGCCGCCGGGTGCGGCGGTGGCGGTTTTGCTGCTGCTGGCCATGGTTGCGGAACGACGCTTCGGACTTCCGGAACTCCGCTTCCGGAGGATGACCCGGAGCGAAAAATCCGAAGTGGAAAGCAACCGGGAACCTCGCCGTCACCGTTCGTCCGGTTCAAAACGAACGGCCGGGCGGCGGGACGTGCCGCCGCCGGAAACGCCGCCGGTCTCCGATGCAAAATCGCCGGATCCGGCGTCCGTTCCGAACGGCAACGACGGAGATGAGCTCACCTCGGCCCTGCGCCGGGCCAGACGTCGGCACTGACCGGAACGGTTCATCCAGGCAAGGAAATTACGCCTTCGGAAACGTCGGCCACTCTCTTTCAACTCCATCACCTCCGGGCAGATCCCCGCGATGCGGGATTGTTTTTTCCCTCTTGCGGTGGTATATTAAGTTTTTTGATATCGGTTCCGGTCAGAAAGCCGCGGGGGCGTTTCCAGCTGCGGTGAAATCGGCCGGACAATCTGGAGAATCTGTGAAATGGGAAAAACGGTTGCTCAAAAAATCTTCGCCGCGCACGAGGCGGATCGTCCGGACGCGAATGTCCGGGTGCTCCGGCTCGACCGGGTGTTCTGTCATGAAATAACCACGCCGATCGCCATCAACGATCTGGTGGCGACCGGTCGCGACCGGGTGTTCGCTCCCGAAAAAATCAAGGCGGTGATCGACCATGTGACCCCGGCCAAGGATTCCAAAACGGCCGAACAGGGCAAGACGCTTCGCGACTGGGCCCGCCGTCACGGCATTCAGGACTTTTTTGATATCGGACGCAACGGAGTATGTCACGCGATCTTCCCGGAAAAAGGATTCGTCCGTCCGGGGTTCACGGTAATCATGGGGGATTCCCACACCTGCACTCACGGCGCCTTCGGAGCTTTCGCCGCGGGAGTCGGCACGACCGATCTTGAGGTGGGTATTCTCAAGGGGGTGTGCGCGTTCCGGGAACCGGCGACGCTGAAAGTCGAACTTAAAGGTTCACTGCCGGCGGGAGTCTATGCCAAGGACGCGATTCTGACCATCATTCGCGAACTCACCGTCAACGGCGCCACCGATCAGGTGATCGAGTTTACCGGTGAGGCGGTTTCGGCGATGTCGATGGAGAGCCGGATGACGCTTTCCAACATGGCGGTCGAAGCCGGAGCCACCTGCGGAATCTGCTATCCGGATGCGACGACGGTCGAATATCTCTGGCCCTTCATCAAAGATGAATTCCCGTCAAAGGAGGCCGCGCTGGCGGAGTATTCGCGCTGGCTCCCGGATCCGGACGCCGAATACACGCGGGTGATCACCCTCGACGCTTCGCGCTTTGAACCGGTGGCCACAGTCGGTTACAAGCCCGATCAGGTTAAGAGCGTGCGCGAACTCGAAGGAACCCATGTCGATCAGGTATACATCGGCAGCTGCACCAACGGAAGAATCGAGGATCTCCGCGTCGCGGCGGAGGTGATGCGCGGCCATCAAATCGCGCCGGGAGTACGGGCGGTCGTTTCACCGGCGACTCCCAAAGTCTACCAGCAGGCGCTCGCCGAAGGTTTGATCGAAGTTTTCATGTCCGCCGGCTGCTGCGTCACCAATCCGACCTGCGGAGCCTGTCTCGGCATGAGCAACGGAGTCCTCGCTTCCGGTGAGGTGTGTGCTTCGACTACCAACCGCAATTTCAACGGCCGGATGGGCAGAGGCGGGATGGTGCATCTGATGAGTCCGGCGACGGCGGCGGCGACGGCGGTGGCCGGCCATATCACCAATTCACCGTTGTACCGCGGTTAAGCCGGAGAGGAGATAATCATGAAAAGTTTCAATGGAAAAATTCTGTTTCTTGACCGCGGCGACATCAATACCGACGAGATTATTCCCGCGAGATATCTGACCGAATCGCGCAAGGAGGCGCTGGCCCCCTACTGTCTGGAGGATCTGGCGCTGCCGGGGTTTGACCCGAAGCGCGATCTTGCCGGAGCGGGAGCGATCATCACCCGGGAGAATTTCGGTTGCGGTTCATCGCGCGAACATGCACCCTGGGCGCTGGAATACAACGGCATCAACATCGTGATCGCGGTCAACTTCGCGCGGATCTTCCGTCAGAACATGTTCAATTGCGGCATGCTGGCAATCGAACTTCCGGCGGAAACGATCGATGACATGTTCCGGGAATTTTCCGGCGCCGAAGCGGAATTGACCACTGATCTTGAAAAGTTGGAATTTCGGATATCCGGTTCGGGCAAAGAGAAGAGCTATTCATTCCAGGTGGGCGACTTCGATCTTGCGCTGGTGAAAGCCGGCGGCTGGGTCGCTTACGCGGACGGTAAATATTGATACGTGTCTCGATCGCGAGAACTGCAGTTCCCGGCGTTCTGATCGCGGTCCGGAAATTTCCGGGCGGCTGATGAGAACGCCGTTTTTTCAACTTGAAAAAAAACGAAAAAAAGGATATATTATACAGCTTGATGTATAACAATTGCTCCGTTCAGGCATCCGGAGTCTCCATGTCCGTCCGGAACGGGCGTTTTTTTGACGAGGTCGATCTATGAGTCTCACATTTGAAGACGCGGTGGTAGAAGCAGCGGAACATCCGTCTAAAGAAGCCTTTGCGGTGATTTTAAAAACCCTGTCCACCGCTGACGAGTCAACATCCGCGGATTGTGCGGGTAAACTTGAGCTTATTTTTGAATCCTGGAAAAGCGGCGCTCCCGATATCGGCAGCGCCGCTTTCTGCATCGACCTGGCGGCGTTGCCGATCGGTGAACAGCCGTTGTTCCGGCCGATTCTTGCGGATGCGGTCAAGAAAACCCTCGCTCCGTTCCAGCGGACTCCGCCGGTGCTCAAGGCGATCGGACTGCGGGGGGACAAACTTCCCGCCGCCGACGTGGTAATGAGGCTGAAACGGCTGCTGGCGATGAAAACCGGTCAGGTGGCATGGTTGCCGGAAGCCAAACGCTGGGGAACGGTTCGGTCGGTCGACTATATCAACGGCACCCTGACGCTCGACGGATACCGCGGCGTCGGCGGCGCATTATCGTTGCCGCTGGAAACGGCGTTGCATTCGATCATGTTGTTCAATGACGGGGCGGCTCTTGCCAAAGTGGTGGATCCCCGCGGCACAGTGCTTGATGCCGCGACGTTCCGGGCGACGATGACCCGGCTCAGCGCGTTGCCCTGCTCTGATGCGGAACTGCGCGACCTGGCCCGGTCCACCTGCGCTTCGCGGATGTCGGTCAGCGAATTTGAACGTTACTGGAATACGACAACGCCGGCAGCGACCGCCGCCCGTCCCGCCGGAGGACGACGTTCCTGCGATGGACGCAGTCTTCAGGAAATGGAGTTGCTGCTCGCTGCTGAAGCCAAAAATGATGCGGGAACTTTCAGCGACGAAGAGGCGGCGGCGTTCCGGGAATTTTTCGCCAACCGGCTGCGCCCGGAGACCGCCAAACGGGAAAGTAAACTGCTGGCGGAAATCATCTCCCACCTCCAGAATCGCGCCACCCCGGAAGCACTGCGGGAAATGCTGCAGCCGCTCTCCGGCAAGGCGGTGTTCTGGCCGGAAAATCCCACCTCCGCCAGTTATGAATCGCTGGCGGTATGGGGAGAACTTTCCGCCAAGGCGCTGGAACATCTTGCCGCGGCGACTTCCGTGGTTTTCCCGGAGGAATACCTCGCGGCCTGCGCCACCCGCCTGCCCTTGAAGGCGCTCAACGGGGCAGCGCAGATTGTTTCCGACGAAGTGCTCATCGACACCGTGCGCGATTACAAGGGTTGCAGCGCCGACCTGCTCTTGTGGATCTGGAAAAACCGCAAGAAACGCAGCAGCGAGGAGTTGCTGTCGCTGTTGAATCTCGAAAATGTAACCCGGGTGCTTGGAGCAGAAGATCTTCCCAAAGCCTGGATGGCGGCACGCCGGGAATTGCGCAGTTTGTTCATGGATAACGCTGAATTTCAGAAACATCTGATCGCGGCCTCCGGAAATGATGCGGCGATGTTCGCGGTGACGCTGCAGGGGGCGCTGTTTCTGAGTTCCGGCGAACGCCAGAGCCTGATGGTCAAACTTTCCCGGGTATCGGATGCGATCCGCGATTATCTGGAAAATGGAGCCGGTCAGCGAATCCTCACCGCCGGAATCGGCAAGAAGGAGCAGTCGCAGAGTGTTTTCACCGATCCGCATCTCACCAGCGTGAAATCCCACAAGGCGTTGATCGCCGAACTTGAGGATATAGTCAATGTACAGGTGCCGGAGAACCGCGAGGCGCTCAAAACCGCTCGTGCGCACGGCGACTTCCGGGAAAATTCGGAATTTGACGCCGCCAAGGAACGACGCAATCACTTAAGCCGCCGCCGCCAGGAACTGGAGCGCGAACTGGGTTCCATCCAGCCGATGTATATGAGAAACGTCCATGTCTCCGACACCGCGGTCATCGGCAGCCTGGTTGAACTGAGCGACGACTCCGGCCGCGTTGAACGCCATTGTCTGCTCGGCGCCTGGGACGGCAATCCGGAACGTGGTTTTCTCTCCTACCGGACGCCGCTCGGCCGGGCGGTGCTCAATCACCGGGTCGGTGACAAAATCGAACTTTCCGGCGGCCGGATCTATCGGCTGACCGCCGTCAAACCGCTGCCGGAAGAGATCATCACGGAGCTCGACGGGTGAAGCGCTGGGAGCGACTTTATCACCCGCTTCGGGTCCCCCGCCCGGAACGACTGCGCAGATGGCAACTTCTGACCGGTTACCACCAGGCGGAAGTGGTTTCCGACGGAATCGTGGCGCTGGTACGGTATCGGATCGCCGTTCCCTTCGCCGGAGCGGCGGGCAGAAGGATCGCCTTCGTCTCCGATCAGCACTACCGCGGCAACCGAAAGGATCGACGCCTGGCAACCGCCGTTGAGAGAATTTTACGCGAAATCTCTCCCGACTATCTGTTGCTTGGAGGCGATGTCTCCTCCCACGGCAACGAAATGAAATTCCTGCCGGATATGCTTCGCCGGTTGTCCTCGGCGGCAGCCGGGGCCCGCGCCTTGCTGGCGGTTCCCGGCAACTGGGAACGGGGGAAGTGCTGGATTTCCCCGGAGCATTGGCGGGAGATCTTTTCCGACGGAGGATTTCAGCTGCTTTACAATCAGTCATGGAGTGACGATCTGCTCTATGTTCATGGCAGCGACGATTTGAGTTCCGATGGAGTTCCCGCAGTTCCGGAACGGTGGCCGGAGGATCGAATCGGCGTTCTGCTTGCGCACCGTCCGGATACGGTGATCGCGCTGGACCGGCAGAATGACCTCTGCGGTTGCCGGCTTGCTCTCTGCGGCCATACCCACGGCGGCCAGTGGCGTCTGCCCGGTATTGGAGCGCTTTACGATTCGAGCCGGTACCGGCGGCAATTCACTTACGGCTGCTTCGAACGAAAGGATTTCGGAACCCGGATGATCGTAAGTTCCGGCATCGGCGAATTGTCGCTGCCGTGGCGTTTCAACTGCCGTCGCGAGGTGGTGCTGGTGGAATTTTTTCCGGAAGGCGAAAAAAATTGCGGATAAAAGGCTTTTTTTGCCCGCTTTTTGGCCGGGGACGGTTTGAAAATTATCAATCTTGATATATGTTATGAAAAAAGTTACGATGCCGATCCGGAGTTTCCTGCTAAGGAGTCCGGGTCTCGTGTGGTGTGTGCAGTGACAGGTGGTGTTTACGGAGAACGACAATGAAATATGAATTCACCGCGTTTGTGAGTAAGGATTCCGTGATGACTTTGAGCGGTAAGAACAAGCTTGAAATCATGGATCAGTTGATTTCCCGCGCGGCCGATCTGACCAAGCTGAACCGTGACGTCATCTTCCGATTGATCTGGAAACGTGAACAGATGATGACCACGGGAGTCGGCGGTATGCTGGCCCTGCCCCACATCCGGGTTAACGACATTATTCGTCCCTATGTTATTGTCGGCGTTTGCGAAAATCCGATCGTCGATTACCAGGGACAGGATGATCTGCCGGTTCGGGTGGTGGTTTTCACGGTTGCCCCGGATGAGGATCAGGAAGCCTATCTGCAGCTGCTCAGCAGCATCTCGCGCAAACTCCGTAATCCCGAACTGATCGCCGAGTTGATCGGCGCAGTCGGTAACACGGTGAAGATTCTGGAAATCCTTCAGCGGGACGAGGCGTAAATGAGCGGGGCGGGGACAACGATCGGCGCCAAGGCGCAGATTGATTTTCATTGTTTTGAGGACGGCTGCGACGGAGTGGTTAAATTCAACCTCGCGGATGTCGCGTCGAAAAGTTTTCAGGCGGTCTGCCCGAAATGTCATCGCGCCTACGCGTTGGATGCGGCGTTGCGCGATAAACTTGGAAGAATGCTGGAGCTGATAATCGCCATCCGCAATTCCGAGGATATTCTCGGTAACAGCATTGTTTCAGTAAACGTGGCCGGCGGCGAAGTGCGGATTCCCTATGCGCTGCTGCTGACGCGGCTCAATACGCTGATTACGTTGGAACTGGGGGACAGAAAGACGGATTTCCATCTCTGGGTGGAGCCGTCATCTCCGGAAACCTTCCGCTGAAATAAATGCGGATTATCATCTGGAAATATTCGCCGCCGCCGGTCAGTGATCGTTGCCGGATCCCGGGCGGCGTGTTTTTTTATTAAAAATAAAGAAAGAGTTTTTAACCTGATAAACCATGCCGGGGCCGCCCGACCGGGAGGCGACGGCATGGAGG
>CAKUKT010000021.1 GCA_934663655.1 uncultured Victivallaceae bacterium | reverse complement strand
CCGCCGACGCCGGTGGACAGCGGTCTGAACCGATTCGGATTCGGAACCGGCGAACCGGATCCGGGAATCCTGGCGGTGAGTGTTTTTCCCGGCATGTCGGAACTGGCGATCCCCGAGGTCTTCGAACACAAACTTGCCCGCTTCTCGGAGCTGGCGGAATACGGTTTCGACGGTTTCATGATGAACCTGCGAACCTCGGGTTTCGTCTCCAACCCCGACGAATATGGTTTCAACCCGGAACTTCGTGAACAATTCTGGCAGAAATATGGCATCGACATCTGGAACGAGGAGTTCGACCAATCGCTGCTCCGGGAAATGCGTGCCGATGCGGTTGACCGCTTTTATGCCGCCTGCAAGCGAGTTGCCGGTTCACGCCCCTTCCATGTGTCGGCGCTGCCCAACCGCAAGCCCGGCGAATCCCGGAGTTCTTACGATAAATTCGGTCTGCTGCCTTGGCATTACCAGACCTATTTCCGGGAAGAAAGTGTTGACGGAGTATCGATGCTGGGGGAGGATTTCTCGGGATATTTCACCGGCGAGGTAACCGGCGACAGCGCGATTCGACTCGGGTTGTTCATCGAAGCCGGTCGGTTTTCGCCGCAGAATTTCCAGGCCGAACTTCAGCAGGCGTTTGCGAACCCCGAACTCGACGAGGTGGAGATTTACGAGGGGATCAACCTGAGCTTCTCACCCGAATATGCCGAGGCGCTCCGGAAGGAACTGGAAAGGCGCTGAAGGAGGCCGTTCCCGGCGGGAAGGAGATCCTTGACGCGTCGTTGCAAAACCCGGGCGGCGGCGGTATATTATCTTGAAATGCTGAACCCCGAGGATCCCATGCCGCTGATAACCGAATTATCTCTGGATAATTTCCGCAATTTTGAACGAGCGGAGTTCCGTTTTTCCGGAAATGACGTGCTGCTGATCGGTCCGAATGGTTCCGGCAAAAGCAATCTGCTTGAAAGTATCGGCATCCTTTCGATTCTGCGTTCATTCCGCGGAGCCGGGATCCGGGAAACGGTGCGGATCGGGGAAAAGGGTTTTACGCTGCGCGGCCGGATTGACACCGGAAGATATCCGGAGGAACTCCTGGTACGCGACTACCGGACCGCGCCCCGCGAACTTTTCATCGACGGCCGACGGATCTCCCGCGCCAGCGAATTTATCCGGGAGTTCCGCACGGTGGTGTTTGCGCCGGAAGATCGGGAACTGGCGGCCGGCAGCGCCGGCTGTCGTCGCCGTTATTTCGACATGATGATCTCGGCGGTGGATCCCGGTTACCTCAGTGCGCTGTCGCGCTACGACCGGGCGCTGTCGCAACGCAACCGGGCCTTGAAGAGCAGCGCGCCGCAGCGGATCGCGGCGATCCGGGCCTTTGAACCGGAACTGGCATCGATGCTGCCGGTTATCGTATCCGCCCGGGAACGCTATGCGCGAACCGTGGAAAACGAAGTCAACCGGTTGCTTGGCGACAAGGCGCAGTTCGGGGTTCGTTACGCGCCGGATGCCGGAGCCGATGCCGAAACCCATTTGAAACGTCTCGCCGCGGAACGGGAAAAGGATCTGCTGCGCGGCATTACCGGTTCCGGTCCACAGCGGGATGATTTTGAATTTATGCTCAATGGCCGGCGACTGCGCGGCTTCGGTTCGACCGGTCAGCTGCGGCTGGCGACGCTGCTGCTCAAACTGGCGGAGTTTTCCGTGATCCGCGGCAACTCTTCCGCCCGGGTGGCCGTGCTCGCCGATGATGTCACCGGCGAACTGGACGCGACCAACCGGGAACTTTTTTTCTCCGTCATCGCCGCTGCCGATCAGCGTTTTTATACTTTCACCGAGGTTCCGGATTACCCCGGGTTGCGCGGAGCGGAGGTGATCCGGCTGGCGCCGACACCGGGGAAAACGAGGGAACCGGAACCTGAATCCGGGGAGAAGCAGATATCATCATGAGAATCAAAAAAATTAAATCCGGTTTCCAGCTTCCGGTGCTGGGGCTCGGCACCTGGGGAACCGGCGGCCGCGCCGAACGCGACACTGCCGCGGACGACGGGAAACTGGCGGCGGTGATCCGGGCTGCCATTGAAGCGGGTTTTACCCGGATAGATACTGCGGAGATGTACGCGGCCGGACATTCGGAGGAGCTGGTCGGCCGGGCAATCCGGGGATTTCCGCGGGAGAAGTTGTTTCTGACCTCGAAGGTGTGGAAAACCCATCTGCACCGGGCGGATCTCGAACTTGCCTGCGAAAATTCCCTGCGTCGGCTCGGGGTTGAGTATCTCGATCTCTACCTCATCCACCAGGTGGCGCCGGAGGTGCCGGTGGAGGAAAGCGTGGAAGCGCTGAACCACCTGCACCGGCGCGGGCTGATCCGCAACATCGGCGTGAGCAACTTTTCGATCTCCCGGCTCGAGGAAGTGCGGAAATTCTCCACGGCTCAGGTGGTGCTCAATCAGCTTCACTACAGCCTGGTGGTGCGCGAAGCCGAGGCGGCGGGACTGCCCGCTTACTGCCGTGAACACGATATGATATTTGAGGCCTGGCGACCGCTGCGGGATCTGCCTTCCGACTGTCCGCTGCTCCGGGAAATCGCCGACCGCTTCGGAATGACGCCGATGCAGATTGCGTTGAGTTTCGTGCTCAGCCAGGAAAATATGACCGCCGTTACCGCGATGCGCAATCCGGCGCATTTCGCGGAAAACCTCGCCGCCGCCGAATTTATCCTGCCGGCGGAGGAGATCGAACGTCTGCGCCGGGAGTTTCCGGGGCAGCAGCTAATTTCACCGGCGGTACCGCTGATATGAAAAGAGTTTTTTCGGCCGCGGCCGACACGGTTTCTTGGAAATAAGCGCCCCGGGACAAAGCGGAACCGGGAACGCGGCAAAGGAGATGATGAAAATGATTGAGGCAGATTTCCGGCGGATGAATTTTCATACCCATACCGGTCGCTGCAAACACGCGCAGGGAAAGGTGGAGGATTACTGTCGCCAGGCGGTGGAGGGGACAAAAATTACCCGGCTGGGGTTCTCTGATCACATGCCCTTTCCCGGCAATGATTTTCACGGTGACGTGCGCATGAGCTGGGAGGAGTTGGACGACTATCTTGACGAAGTGATCGCCGCCCGCGAGAAGTTCCGGGGACAGCTGGAAATTTTCGTCGGCCTTGAAGCGGAATTTCGGCCGGAACTCGGTCCGGAGTTCTATCGGGAGGAGTTCCGGGAGCGCCGCCGCCTGGACTACCTTATCGGCGGGGTTCACTTTCTCTCGCCGAACCGACCGGAAACGTCGCTCTGGAGCCGGGAGGGGGTTTTCGATGCCGCCACGGTGCGCCGGTATGTGGAAGCGACCATCGAACTTATCACCTCCGGACAATTCGACTGTGTCGCCCATCCGGATCTCTGGGCCCGGAAAACTCCGGAATGGACCCCGGAAATCCGGGCGATGTCAAAGGAACTGATCGAAGCGGCCCGGAGCTGCAATGTGCAGCTGGAAATCAATACCTACGGCCTGCGGCGACCGCTGAGCTGCTTCGATAATCCTCCGCGTCCCCAGTACCCGTGGCGCCCCTTCTGGGAGCTGGCCGCCGAATGCGGTGCGCGGGTGATGATCGGCACCGACGCCCATCTTCCCGCCGATGTGGGAGCCGGACTTGACGAAGCGATGGATTTCGCCGCCCGGTGCGGAGTGGTGCCGACCCTCCCGGACTTCGTGATCTCCCGTGACGGACTGGCATGAAAATCCTGCTGAAGCCGGATGGTAACGGCGCAATTTAATCATGGGATCGGATTTCAACAAGCTCAAACGGCTGACAGGAGAAGCGATTTCCCGCTATCGGATGATTGAGGCGGGAGATCGGATCCTGGTCGCGCTTTCCGGCGGCAAGGACAGTTTCGTGCTGATGGAGGTGCTCGACGCGCTGAGAAAGCGTGCGCCGGTTGAATTTGAATTGATTGCAGGTACCTTTGATCCCGGATTTGCGGATTTCGGAACGGCGGAGATCGGCCGTTACTGCCGGGAGCGCGGCTGGGAACACCGGGTGGCGTCGCTCGACATCCCCGCGATTTTACGGGAACGGAGTTTTGAAGAATCACCCTGTGTGCTCTGTTCCCGGCTGCGGCGCGGCCATCTCTACCGGCTGGCCGCCGAATCCGGGTGCGGCAAGCTGGCGCTCGGTCAGCATCTGGACGACATCATCACTTCGTTTCTGATGAGTTTATGCCGGGGTCAGGGGGTGACCACCATGGCGCCCAACGTCGCGCCGGATGCTCCGGATCATCCGCGGGTGATCCGTCCGCTGGCGCTCGCGCCGGAGTCGCTGATCCGGACTTGTGCGGCGGAATTTGACCTGCCGGCGGCCGGAGCCTGCAAATACGCCGGGCAGGTGGAGGCGGGCGACCGGGCCGCTTTCGGCAGGCTGGTTGATGAACTCGAAAACCGCATTCCGGGGGTGCGCGGCAACATCCGTCATTCGCTCTCCCGGCTGGAGGCGGCACACCTGCTCGATCCCCGCTTCATGAAATTCTGACTCGTTACCATCCCGGCGAAACGGGTGACTTTATCCGCGGGATGCGGAATCCGGCTGTGGCAAAAAAGGCAATCCGGTGGTATATTGTAAGATGAACTGGACTATTTTCATTTAATTCAGCAGGAGTCGCACAGCAATGGCGAAAGGCACACTTGTTCAGAAAATCATCGCCGCCCATCTGGCGGAAGGCACCCCCGTTCCCGGCGAACCGGTGATGATCCGCATCGATCAGACCCTCACCCAGGATGCCACCGGCACCATGGCATATCTTGAACTGGAAGCGATGGGAGTTCCGAAGGTTAAAACCGAACTGTCGGTCTCCTACGTCGACCACAACATGATGCAGAACGGCCCGGAGAACCGCAATGACCACCTCTATCTGCAGAGTGTCGCCGCGGCGAAGGGCGTGGTGTTCTCTCCACCCGGCAACGGCATCTGCCATCAGCTGCACCTTGAACGCTTTGGAGTTCCGGGCAAAACGCTGATCGGTTCGGATTCTCACACGCCGACCGGCGGCGGCATCGGCATGCTCGCCATCGGCGCCGGCGGTCTGGATGTGGCGCTGGCGATGGCGGGAAAGCCCTTCCGGATCCCCTATCCGCGGGTGATCGGAGTGCGGCTGACCGGACGTCTCTCCCCCTGGTGCGCGGCCAAGGATGTGATTCTCAAGCTGCTTTCGATTCTCACCACCAAAGGCAATGTCGGCGCCATCGTCGAATATTTCGGTCCGGGCGTGGAAACCCTGCCGGTACCGCAGCGTTCGACGATCACCAACATGGGCGCGGAACTCGGTGTCACCACCAGTATCTTTCCTTCCGACCGGACGACGCGGGAATTTCTGCGCCGCCAGGGTCGCGAGGAGGCGTTTGTCGAACTTGCCGCCGACCCCGAAGCCGAATATGACCGGGTGATCGACATCAATCTCAGCGAAATCGTACCGCTGGCGGCCTGTCCGTCAAGTCCGGACAACATCCGGCCGATTTCCGAACTGGAGGAGATCGCCGTCGATCAGGTGCTGATCGGCAGTTGTACCAACGGCGGCTACCGGGATCTGGCGCTGGTGGCCGGAGTGCTCAAGGGACGCCGGATCTCCCCCAACGTGACTCTCGGTATTGCTCCCGGCAGCCGCCAGGTGCTGGCGATGCTGGCGGAAAACGGGATGCTGGCCGACCTGGTGACGGCGGGGGCCCGCATTCTCGAAGTCGGCTGCGGTCCCTGTATCGGTCAGGGGCAGAGTCCGGCCAATGACACGGTCACGGTGCGAACGTTCAACCGCAATTTCGCCGGTCGAACCGGCACGAAGGGCGATCAATCCTATCTGGTCAGTCCCGAAAGCGCGGTGGCGGCGGCATTGACCGGACATTTCACCGATCCGCGGCGGCTCGGCTTCGCTCCGCCGGAGGTGGTTGAACCGGAACGTTTCCTCATCAATGACGCGCTGTTCCAGCAGCCGGCGGCGGGAACGGAGATCATCCGCAAGCCGACCATCGGCGAACCGCCGAAAAACCAGCCGCTGCCGGATTATCTTGACGGCGTCGTGGTGATAAAGGTCGGCGACAAGATTACGACCGACCATATCATGCCGGCGGGAGTGCATCTGAAGCTCCGCAGCAATATTCCCGCCTATTCGCGGGTGGTGTTCGAGTGTTTCAACGAGCCCGGACGGCCCACCTTTGCCGAACGTGCTGCGGCAGTGCGGGATTCCGGACGCGCCGGCGTCATCATCGGCCGGGACAGCTACGGTCAGGGTTCAAGCCGCGAACATGCGGCGATCTGTCCGATGTACCTCGGCATCAAGGTCGTGGCGGCGTTGGCCATTGAACGTATTCATCGCGCCAATCTGATCAATTTCGGCATTCTGCCGTTGACCTTCGCCGATCCGGCCGACTACGACCGGCTCAACGAAAACGACACGTTGCTTTTCACCGGCCTTCGTTCGCAACTTGCGCCGGGCAAACCGGTGACGGCAACCCTCAGAACCGCCGCCGGAGAGGAGCGTGAAATCACCTTCAATCAGACGCTGTCGCCGGATGAACTGAAAATTGTCCTGGCCGGTGGTCGGCTCAACTGCTGAAAGCAGTTTTTCCAGAGGAGTGGTTCAGGATGGCGGTGATCGATCTCACCCGGGATTTCGTACTGGAGTTCGGCGAACCGGTCGCGGTCGGGCGACAGGAACGGCGTCTCGAATCCGGAAACACCACATATACCGGGGTTCTGTATGACTTCGGCTTCCCGTCGATGACCGGAAGCTACATCGATTTCCCCGGGCACATTGCGGAGACCGATGACGGCCGCCGCGCCGACAATGTCGCGGTGGAGGAGTTCTTCCGACTGCCGGCCCAGGTGATCCATCTTGACCGCGCCGACAACTCCGGCGCGGTCGGCGCCGCCGAACTTGAAGCCGCCTCCGGAGGCGCGGCCGGTCTCCCGGCATTGATCCTCAACGCGCTCGGGAGACGCAATCCTCACGACACCGACTGGCGCGGCGTCTATCTCGGCATGGACGCGGTCGAGTGGATCATCGCCTCCGGCTGCCGGGTGCTGCTCTCGGATATTTATGAGAGCAAAAACCTGGAAGGGGTATTTCTGCGGCTTTTCGCCGCCGGAATCTGCGCAGTATGCGAACCGGTCGATCTGGCCCGTCTTCGTGCCGACCGGGCGGAACTGACCGTGCTCTTCCCCCGCTATCCCGGGGTCACCCAGGCTCCGTGCCGGATCGTTGCGGAATTTGCAGAGGCCGCCCCTCCCGAACGAAAATGAAGAAAATGACCACGCCGGTTGACGCGAAGAGCACTCGGTCCGGCCGTCGCCGGGAGGATGAAGTTAAAATCCCCGTCCCCCGGAAAAGCGTTTGCGACAGGAGAACCATGAACGAAAAACTTGCCCGGGTGCGTCAGGTGTTTCTGGATATGGACGACACCATCTATCGCGGTACGACGTTGTTTCCGACGACGCTGCCGTTCCTCGATTTTCTGAAACGGCGGGGGATCGGGAGAACCTTTCTGTCCAACAATTCCAGTTACGGCAAACCGGAGTACGTCACCCGGCTCTGCGCGATGGGGATTGAGTGCAGCGAGGATGATTTTTACATTTCGACCGATTACACGATCGATTTTCTGCGCCGGTACCACCCGGAAATCCGCCGGATTCACCTGCTCGGCATGCCCGCGATCGTTCCGGAGTTCGCCGCCGCCGGCTTCACGGTTGACCAGCGGGATGATCGGGTAGACGCGGTGATCATCGCCTTTGACCGCCAACTTGATTACGAACGGCTCTGCCGCGCTTCCTGGTTGATCAGTCGCGGGATACCGGGTTTCGCCACTCATCCCGACCCCTTCTGCCCCACCGACCAGCCGACGCTGCTGGTGGACTGCGGCGCGATCACCGCCTGTATCGAACGGGCGACCGGAAAAAAACTCAAGGTGCTGGGAAAGCCCGACCCCGGGATGCTGATCGCCGGAGCGGCCCGGCGTGGTGCGACCGCCGCGGAATCGTTGATGGCGGGAGACCGGCTGGCCACCGATGTCGCCGTCGCCCGTAACGCAGGAGCTCTGGCCTGTCACATTACACCGGGATGCGATTACACGGCAATTCCCGAAGCGTTGCGGCCGGATTTCTCCTGCCGTGATCTCGGTGAACTCCAAAAACTCTGGGAGGATTGACCATGAAATATATCGGCGCCCACGTCAGCATCGCCGGCGGAGTTGAAAACGCTCCGCTGCGCGCCCGCGAACTCGAAGCCGGCGCGTTTGCGCTCTTCACCAAAAACCAGCGTCAGTGGAATGCACCGCCGATCAGTGCGGAAAGTGCCGCCGCATTTCGTGCCAATTGCGCCGCCGGCGGTTACGAACCGGGCATGATTCTGGCGCATGACAGCTATCTGATCAACCTCGCCCAGCCGGACGCGGCAAAGCGAAAAGCCGCGATTGACGCTTTCAAAGACGAATTGGAACGCTGCCGGGTGCTCGGCCTCGACCGGCTGAATTTTCATCCCGGCAGCCACCTCGGCAAGGTGGATGACGATGCCGGTCTGCGGCTGATTGCCGGAAGCGTCCAGGAAGCGTTGGACCGGGTGCCGGAGGTGACGGCGGTCTTTGAGAACACCGCCGGTCAGGGGAGCAACCTCGGCTACAGTTTTGAACAACTGGCCCGGATGCTTGAACTGACCGACCGGCCCGGCCGGGTCGGAGTGTGCATCGACACCTGCCATGCCACCGCCGCCGGGTATGACCTCCGGGATGAGGAGGCATACTGTAAGACCTGGGAACGCTTCGCATCGCTGATCGGGTTTGAATATCTCCGGGGAATGCACCTCAACGATGCCAAAAACGAACTCGGCAGCCGGGTTGACCGTCACGCTTCACTCGGAGAGGGAACGCTGGGATGGCGGCTGTTTGAGCGGATTATGAAGGATCCCCGGTTCGACGGCATTCCCTTGATCCTCGAAACCCCCGACGAGAGCAAATGGGCGGCTGAAATCGCCCGGCTCAAGGAGTTGGCGAACAATCCCGGATAATTCGCGTCACGAGGTCAAAGCGCTTCAGGTGGAGCGCCGAATAGTAGAGATAACGCCATACCGCCGCCTGTCCGTAACGGTTGATCATCATTTTGACGATTCCCGATTCCGGAAAGAGGTCGTAGCTCATCACCAGCAGGTTGCCGCAGAAGGTGCTCCGGATCTCCCGGGTGAAGTGACCGGGCGGGGAACGGTAGCCCTCGAAGGCGATGCAGAAGGGTGCATAAGCTCCCACCACACCGGTCACCACTCCCCAGAGCAGCAGCCCGGCCGCCAGAGCTCCTTTCCAGCGGGCGGGCGGGGTTTCGAGCACCCAGCATCCGGCATAGAATCCGAGCAGCGGAATCACCACGATCAGATACCTGAACCCGTAGGCGGCGCCGCCGTATTCATTGGTGATGACGATATAAAGAACCATGAGCACGAACGTGCCGGCCAGCAACGCGATCTCCCCGGGGCGCATCCGCCGGGCGCGAAGCACGATGCCGGCTGGAAAGAGCAGCAGAAACGGCTGGTAGGAAAAGAGTCCCCGCGAACCGAACAATACCTCAAAGAGATATTCCCAGTGGTTTTTCTGCTCCATGCCGAGCGCGAAGGTCGCGGTGTCCCCGGTAACGTAGAGGGGCAGCCACTCGCCGTAAGCGGCGAAGTTCAGCGCGAAGCAGCCGAACGCGACCAGCAGCGTTCCGGCGGCGGCGGCCGCCGCGGGACGCCAGCGGTTCTCCGTCGGCGAGGAGAGGCAAACCGCGATCACGATCGCCGGTGCAAGAACCACTCCGGCCGGAATGTCCAGCGCGCCGATGATTCCGGCGACCAGACCGATCCGGAATCCGGCCATCGTTCCGCCGCCGCGGCGGCGGAATTTCCGCAGCATCACCGCCGCGGCGAGCAGCGCCAGCGCCGCCGGAGTATGGTTGTTGAACACCGTGGAATAAGCGAAAAGCCAGCCGCCGGCCGCAATCCCGAGCGCGAGCAGCGCCTTGACCTCCGGACGACCGCGGCGGATCGTGCGGAAAGAGGCGAAAAGCAGCAGAAATATCGCGATGTTGACCCCGGCTCCGAGCACGAAATTGTAGAACCAGACCAGGAAGTAGTAATTGTCGTTGAAATTGAAACCGGTCAGCCGGTACAATCCCGCGTGCACCACTCCGGCGCACCAGGAGAGCGGCAGCGGTTTGTCGCTGTAGACGTGGTGATTGCGAACCACCCGGTCCACGGTGCGGAAGGTGGTGTTTTCAATATGGCACACCCCCTGCTCGCCGACCGCCTGGATCACCGCGAAACGCGATGCCTCGTTTCCCGACATGCTGACTTCATCGCGGGTGAAAATCAACGCCGCGAGCAGAAGAAATATCACGCCAATCGCTTTAATCGCGACAATCCGCCGTTTTGCGCACATCCGGTTTCAATCCTGTTCGGCGGGCGACGATACCGCCTCGCCCGCCCGGAAGAAGGCAAAGCGGGTATTGCCGTTGATCCCTTTTGAACCATCTCCGAGCTGCACAAAAGGACCTTTGCGTTGGGTGGAGGTGGCGATTTTACCATACCCGGCGACTTTGCCGTCGATCCACAGCGCGCCCTCGCAGTTCCGGCGGTCGACGACCGCGCGGTAGGTGTGCCAGTCGGTGGTTTTAATACCATTGGGCAGTGGTTCGTGTTTGCTGCGCCACGGCAGTTTCATGGTCGTCGGCGAGTAACGGAAAAAACACTCCAGGGTCTCTCCAGGGTTTTCAGTCGGTACCCCCAGATTAACGGCCAGAGTTTCGGTATCATCTGCACATTCAACCCGGACTCGCCACTCGAATACCAGAATTTCCGGCGGCGGAGCGGTCAACAGTTTCGGCGAAGTAAAGGAGATCATGCCATCGACTTTCGGATTATCATGTTTGAGCAGCACCGAGTCATCGGCAAATTCCAGTCGTTCCGGGCGGTATTGCCTGGCAACTCCTTCTTTGCTCTTTTCCTGCAGTTCCGCGGCATCGACGGAGGTTATCCACTGTGGTTCAGCGTTCGCCCAGGCGGCAAGTTGCGGCGGCGGCGGCGGGGTGTAGTTGATTGCAAGCACGAAATCGCGCACAACGCTCCAGTCTTCGACAATCGTGAGATTCTTCCAGCGTGACGAACCGGTGCCGGGCCCGGAAAGCGATCCAAGAATCAGCGAGCTCGAATCCATCCCCGGAATCGCTATCTCATAACCGCTGAGCCGCGCCTCCGGACGGTCGGAACTCATCACCACCGCTTCGTCAAAAAGAACCCGGCCGTCGCCACGGAACACCAACCGGCCGCCGCCAAATTCAAATTCATAACGGTGAAAACCCGATCCGGCCGGGAAACGAACGCTTTTTCCGGCATATTTCAGGCTGATGCGATCCTTTTCAAAGGTGATCATTTCAACCATGCCGTCAAGGGCAAGGCGCAGCATTGCCGCTTCCGGCGCGGTGGTTTCGTCCGGCATCATTTCAAAGGTGCCGCGCAGTGTTCCGCCGTTGAGATGCGGCAGCGGATAAACGAGATTGGTACACTCCGAAGCGCGGGTGCCGGAATCGATCATCCGGTAGGCGTTGTCGACGATCTCCTCGCCTTTTTTCCCGCGAACCGACCAGAGTCGCCGCCACGGCGGCTGGTTGGCGCCGCTCAGCAGCTGATCGCCTTTGAGAATAACCCGGGCTTCCGGAGAGCTCTCTCCGGCGGCGACAACAATCGCAAACTGGTTCACGCCGCGGCGAACCGCATCCGGCGTGAGATAGAAGTAGAAATTCTCCCCCTCCTGGCGCGACGGAACAAACTTCCGGCCGTTGACAAGCAGCTGCAACCGATCTTTGTCCACCCCCCCGGCGCGAACTACGGCATAGAGTTTCGCATCGGCGGCGCGCGCCGCCGGTGACATCGGATCATCGCCGATCGTCATTTCAAATTCGTAACGGTTTCCGGGAGTGATCACCTGGCTGTGTCCCGGTTCCAGCCACGGCGTGGTGACCAGTTCACTGCCGCCGTGCAGATAGCTCTCGGCGGCGGATCCGCTCCGCGGTGTCGCATAATAGAGTTTGTTTTTGAGTTCGAGATCCGCACGGTTGCCTAACATCACGGTGCGGATCCGCGCCGGGCTGAACAGATTGAAGTAATAAATACCATCCGCCCCCGCTTCAACCGCTTCCAGCGCCCGCGCGTAGTAGGCGGCGTTGGAATTGCGCGGCCCGGGAGGAAGCGCGGCGGAGATGCGGGATTCGTCGAGCGAAGGATAGAATTTCACTCCGTAACGGTGCGCGAGTTCGACGCTCTCCTGCCAGGGCTTGAGCTGGAAATATCCGGAACCGATCAGCATATCGATCGAACGATCTTTCATCCACCGTTCAATGTCAATTCCGACCGCCCGGCAGTATTCCACGGAATCCGGCACCCGGACGGCGATCAGAATCGGCCGGCCGCGTTTTTTGCCGGCGGCCTCGGTGATTTCGCGGAGTTCCGCCATAAAACGGTTCATGGTCTCAAGATCTTCCGGGGTCGCAGTACCTCCCCAGGCGACGCTCCGAAACAGCTGCATGTGGCGGAAAAAATCATATTCAAACCCGTCGGGATCGTAATCGCGGCACAGACCGGCGATCACCTGTTTCACCCGTTCCCTCACCTCGGGTCGTCCGTAATCGACCGCGCTCCATGAGGCATAGGGCGGAAAACGCCGCTGCGAATAATCTCCCAGCAGATATTCGGGATGTTCGAGTTTGATCTTCGCCATCAACGGACTCGGATTGTCGGGAGAACCGGCGGCATCGTGAGTGTCGTTCATCCGCAGCGAGATAAAAAACTCCACGCCGTGTTCGCGGCAGAAATCCTGCGTCCACTGCAGTGGATCGCTTCCCTGTTTCATTACAATCGGGGTGATGTTGATTTTACCGGGCACAATCGTCGGGGTAAGCGCAGTTTCCCCGACGTCGTTGCGGCACGCCAGCGGTCCGATCGCGGTGCCCGGAGAGTAGAAAAGTGAATCCACCCGACTGCCGACGATGCCGATATTGCGCAGAGAATGAAAACGTTCCGGAGTGACCTCCCACTGTTCGGGAAACACCCGGGCGTCATCGCCGTCATTATTGAAAATGACCTCGCGTTTACGGTTCAGCGCCTCTTCCCGACGGGCTTCCCAGTCATCGGTGGCAGCGGATAAAGCCAGCGACGAAAACAGCGTCAGAACGACAGCCCATCGCGGCGACACAATGCGTGCGGTCAATTTCATCTGAAAAGCCCCCCTTTCCGAAACACTCCGGTTGTCTGTTGCCTGGGTTTGGATAATACGATGAATAATCATACAATAGGCATAAACTATCATATACTCCGGAGTTTTGCAAATTTTTCCCGGATTTTCCGCGCTTTTCCACCTGCCGACGCGCTCTCCGCCGCCGGATTCTTCTTGCGTAATACGTTTTGGAATGGTATATTATCCTGAAAGCGTATCATACATGCTGTCGGGCGGAAAAGCACCGCCCGGAAAGGGATTTAATATGTATCACGACTCAACTTACCGCGTTCCCTACGCCGACACCGATCAGATGGGGGTGGTCTATTACGCCAACTACCTGGTTTACTTCGAGCGCAGCCGCACGGAAATGCTGCGTTCGGTCGGGCTGCCCTATTGTGAACTTGAAAAACGCGGGCTGATCATGCCGGTGATCGAGGCCAACTGTCGCTATTTCGCGCCGGCACATTACGATGAGCTGCTGACATTCCGTTCCTACGTGCTCGAATACAGCCGGGTGAAGCTGAAGGTCGGCACCGATATCCTGCGGGACGGCGACATTCTGGTTTCCGGATTCGTGATGCTCGGCTGCGTCGGTTTGGACCGCAAGCCCCTGCGGATGCCGCCGGAACTCTCCGCGGCCTGTGCCACCCTTACCTGGAACAAGGAGACGCTCTGATATGAACGAAGTTTTTGTCGGCATCGACGCCCTTTATCCGCTGAAATTCACGCCGATTTATCAGGAACGCATCTGGGGCGGAACCCAGCTCCGCGAGGTGCTCCGCCGCAAGCTGCCCGAAACCGCGTCGCCGATCGGAGAATCCTGGGAACTGGTCGATCGCGACGATGTCGTCAGCCGGGTCGCCAACGGACCGCTGGCCGGACGCACCATCGGTGAACTCATTCATCATTACGGGCGGCACCTCCTCGGACGCAAGGCGAAAAACTGCGACCGTTTTCCGCTTTTGGTCAAACTTATCGACGCCGGAGAACGACTGAGTCTGCAGGTTCATCCCGATGAAGCCGCCTGCGCCCGGATCGGCGGAACCGCCGAACCCAAAACCGAAATGTGGTATGTGATCTCCGCCCTGCCGGGTGCGAACATCCTCGCCGGCCTGAGCGATCGCGCCACCCGCAACCGCCTGGTGGACCTCATCTCCTCCCCGGAGGTGGAAACCCTGCTGCAGAACTATCAGTCCCAACCCGGTGACGCCTATTACATTCCCGCCGGAACGCTGCACGCGATCGGCGCCGGCAACCTGATCCTCGAAATCCAGCAGAACAGCGACACCACCTACCGGATCAGCGACTGGGGACGCGTCGACGCCTCCGGCAAAAGCCGGGAACTGCACGTCGACAAGGGAATGCTCTCAATCAACTTCATGAACCGGACCAGCCCCCGGATTGCCGGAACCGTCGGCGAAGCCGGCCACAACCGCAAATTCGATGTGGTAAATCTCTGTCCGTTCTTCAAGGTGGACGATCTGCGGCTTACCGGCCAATGGATTGACGATACCCTTTCCGGCGGAAGTTTCCATCTGATCAGCGCCGTCAACGCACCGGTTTCCGTCGGCAAGGAGGGGACTCCCGCCCGCCGCACCGAACTTGCGGCCGGAGAAACCGCACTGGTGCCCGCCGGTTTCGGATCCTACACCATCGAACCCATGCTTCCCGGCGAATCGACGGTAATAAGAACCACGCTTTGAACTATTTACAGGATTGCTGACATCATGAAATTTCTTGAGGATCTCGAAGGCTTTCTGCGCAGCCGTTTCCCCTCATATCCGGCCGAACCGGTATTGACTCTTGAGGCGTGCCCGCCGGGACAATCCGGGGATTTTACCCTGAACTGTTTTAAAATCGCCCGCTACTGCGGCAACCCGGCGGCAGCGGCCGCGGCAGCCGCGGAATTTCTCACCGGCCATCCGGATATCGAGAAGGTCGAGACGATCAAGGCCTTCGTGAACATCGCGGTCAAACCGGAACCGCTTTTCGCCGCCGCCGCCGCGGATCCCGGAGCGCTGCTGGAGCGGGCCCGGCTGCCGGAAAAAAAGCGCGAAAAAATTATGATAGAATTTTCCGCGCCCAACACCAACAAACCCCAGCACCTCGGTCACGTGCGCAACAATACCCTCGGCATGGCGCTCGGTGCGCTGCTGCGCCGGGTCGGCCATGAAGTGATCGAGATCAATCTTGTCAATGATCGCGGCATTCACATCTGCAAGTCGATGCTCGCCTATCAGCGTTTCGGCAACGGGGAAACCCCGGAATCATCCGGCATCAAGGGCGACCATCTGGTCGGAAATTACTATGTCCGTTTCAACAATGAACTTGCCCGCGAACTCCGGGAACTGCGCGAGGCTCATCCGGAACTGGCGGACAAGAGCAACGACGAACTCTTTCTCGAAACCCCCCTCGGACGGGAAGCGCAGGAGATGCTGCGCCGCTGGGAGGCGGGCGATCCCGAGGTGTGCGAACTCTGGAAAAAGATGAACAGCTGGGTGTTCGCCGGTTTCGCCGAGACCTACAAGCGTATGGGAATCCGCTTCGACCACACCTATCTGGAGAGCCAGACCTACCTGCTCGGCAAAGATGTGGTCGCCGACGGGCTGCAACGCGGAGTTTTCGCACGCCGGGAGGACGGCGCGGTCTACTGCGACCTCGGCAAGCTCGGTAAAAAGGTGGTGCTGCGCAGCGACGGCACCAGCGTCTACATCACTCAGGATATCGGCACAACGCTGCTCAAGTATTCCGATTATCATCCCGATTCGCTGATCTGGGTGGTCGGCGACGAGCAGATTCTCCATTTCCAGATGCTCTTTGAAATCATCCGCCGGCTCGGCTATCCGTGGGCCGACCGCTGTTTCCACCTCGCCTACGGGATGGTCAATCTGCCTTCCGGCAAAATGAAAAGCCGCGAAGGCACCGTCGTCGACGCCGACGACCTCTTCGACGAGATGGCCGGTCTGGCGGTCGAGGCGTGCCGCGAACGGGGCGGGGATGAACTCGATGCCGCGGAACTGGCGCGGCGGGGGGAAATCATCGGACTTGGGGCATTGAAGTTCATGCTGCTCAAGTTCAATCCGCGGACGACGATGACCTTTGATCCGTCCGCCTCGCTGCGGTTCGAAGGTGACACCGGACCCTACGTTCAGTACGTCGCCGCCAGAATCAACTCCATCCGGCGCAAATTTGCGGAACGCGCAGAGAAACTTCCGGCGCCGGAGTGGAAACTGCTCAGTCATGAATTTGAAAAAGCGCTGGCGGTAAAACTCTATTTTTACCCGACGGTACTGCTGGCGGCGGCGGAGAAACGTGATCTTTCGGGAGTGGTCGAATATCTGCTCGACCTCTGCAAGGCTTTCAACCGGTTTTACCGGGAGTGTCCGGTGCTGGCCGCGCCGACGCCGGAACTCGCAGCCGCCCGCCTCGCGCTCTCTGAAACAGTTCGCCAGGTCGTGGCCGACGGACTCGGAACCCTCACCATCGAGGTTCCGGAAGCAATGTAAGCGGGATTCTCCCGCAATCTCCGGCGGCGGAATGCAAAAGCGACAGCGCCGACGGGTTATCTCGGGTGAGTTGTCCCGGACAGACGGATGACCACCCCAAAAGTTATCGGAGGTTTTCCGAAGCAATGGCGGAAAAGAAACATCTGCTCATCGTCGATGACGAGCGCAATACCCGGGAAGCGCTGGTCCGTTACCTGCGCAACCGGTTTCAGGTGACCGCGGCCGACGACGGCGCGGAGGCAATTGAACTGCTCAAGCACAATGACTACGATCTGGTACTCACCGATCTGCGCATGCCCGGCGCCGACGGCATGAGGGTGCGGGAG